>DASUUK010000065.1 GCA_036374135.1 Euzebyales bacterium | reverse complement strand
ACAGTGAGGTCAAGGGCAAGAACCCCCAGCCCGGGCGCATCATGCTCAACTTCGCCACCGCGGACGTGAACGGCGAGTTCGAACGCATCAAGGCACTGGGCGCCGAGGTCGTCGCCGAACCTTATGAACCCGGGGGCGGCGGGATGGTCATGTGCACGTTCGCCGATCCGGACGGCAACTACTTCCAGCTGACGACTCCCTGGGAGCCGGAATCGACATAGGCAGGCCGCTCCCCGTACGGCAAGCAGCAAGGACCTCGCCCGCTCGGACGCCGTCCGGATACAGCGACCTTGACCTGTCACCGGGATTGTGCGGCCCAGGCCGGACCATCAGCACGCCGCTCGTCCGTGGAACGCTGTGCAGCATGCACAATCGACCGGCACCGACCACATGTGAACCATCAGGAGCTATGTCCGCGGCGGAGCCGCCCAGGCTCCGCCATGGACAAGCGGTTCCCTGGCCGCGGGTGATCGATGCCGAGAACGGCAGACTGCTCACGTGGCCTGCGCCCTCGTAGCACCGGTGCCGGTTGACCCGTCACTCGTGGCCACTCGTTTCCTGTAGGTGTGCCATGGGTGTGCCATGCATCGGTTCGTCGGCGCCGATGGGGGAGTCGTCACAGCATGCATCGCCGCAGGTCAGACCACATCTCCGCGTACCCACCGGCGCACGTGAGCCGTGAACTCGCAATGGCCGCACTCGGCGAACCCGTCGACCGGGGCGCAGATGCGGTACCGGATGCCAGGCGTGGAGCACCGCAGCTGCGCGGGCGGCGGATCACGGCTGTGTGCCGGAGTGGTGGCAGACGTAGAGGCCGTCGGCGAACTCCCACCATGTGCCATCGTCGGAACCGCTGTCGTGCGGGCACGGCCGGTCGTCGAACTTTGCATCGAAGCTCGCCGACTCCTGCGGTCCGCGCGGGTCGGGCGCGAACACTTTGATGTTGAGCGCCTTTCCGCGGGAGCGGGCGTTCAGGCAGTGGTCGTCCACGAGGCCTTCGTTGGTGCCGCAGATCCACCCGTCCTTGGCGTCGAACGTATCGAAGGACGGGTCTGCGTGCGCTGTCGGTGCCAAGACCGCGACGATGGCCAGCGCAAGCGCCACGGTGATCGTCGTTCGTGTCATTGTCATCTCCTCGTTCGTCATCGTGGGATCAGTGGCCCTCGGTCACGGGGATCACCGCGTCGGCGACCAGACCGTGGGCCTCGCGGTGCACGGCAGTGGCTGTGTCGGCGTCGGGTGCGGCGACGAGGCAGAACACCTTGCCCGAGCCCTCGTCGAACCAGTAGCGCCGGTACTCGACGCCGTAGCGCTCCTGCACCTCGAGGTCGCGCTGGTGCGCCTGCGCGACCGCCTCGGCGGTCAGTCCGTCGATGTGCTCGTGCACGTCCATGAACAGTTGCATCTGATGCTCCTGGAAGGTCGGCTCGTCAGCGGTGCGACAGCCGACGATGCGTCGTCGCAGCCCGGTCGAACGCTCAACGCACGAGCGGGTCCGGTCATCCGCGGTAAGGGTGACGCCGACGGCACACCACTCGTCGAACGCGACGCCCAGTTGGGGGCGCTCGGCGACCTGCTCGCCGACGTCGTCGTCCGGGAAGGGGGTCGGCTCGCGATCGTGCGCGGCGAGGCCGGCATCGGCAAGACGGCGCTGATCCGGACCTTCTGCGACGACCGGCCGGGGCATCACCGCGTCCTGTGTGGTGCGTGCGACCCGCTGTTCACGCCGCGGCCGCTCGGGCCGATCCGGGACGTGGCCGACGCCGTCGGTGGCAGGCTGCGCGCTGCGGTGCGTGCTGGAGCGCAGCCCTACGACGTCGCTGCTGAGCTTTCGAGGGAACTGTGCGCGACCGCGCCGTCCGTGCTGGTCCTGGAGGACCTGCACTGGGCGGACGAGGCGACGCTGGACGTGGTTCGCCTCCTGGGGCGACGGGTGGCCTCGGTTCCCGCGCTGCTCGTGTTCACCTACCGCGACGACGAGGTTCACCTGACCCATCCGCTGCGCCGTGTGCTCGGCGAGCTCGCGACGAGTCCTGGGGTTTGCGAGCTCTCCCTGGACCCGTTGTCGGTGTCGGCCGTGACCGGAATGGCCACTCAGCACGGCCGCGACGGCGCGCACGTCCATGCGGTGACCGGCGGTAACCCCCTCTTCGTTGTCGAACTGCTGGCGTCGGCGACCGACGAGGTGCCCACGAGCGTTCGGCAGCTGGTCCTCGGGCGCGCGAGCGCGCTCGACGAGCCGGCTCGCATCGTGCTGGAAGCAGTCGCGGCCGTGCCGCCCCGCGTTGACGTGGATGAGCTGGCGAAGATCGCGGGCGTCGAGATCGGCAATCTCGACGCCTGTTGGCGTCGGGTCTGGTCGTGGCCGGTCCATCACGAGTCGCGTTCCGCCACGAACTGGCCAGGCGTGCGGTCGCCGAGGCGACGCCGGCGCATCGGCGGCGCGCCGTGCATCGACGCGTGCTCGCGGCGCTCGCATCGTCGCCGGCGCATCGACGCGACCTGGCGCAGCTCGCACATCATGCGGAGGCCGCGGGCGACGTCGACGCGGTCCTGCGATTCGCCGACGCCGCCGGTCGGGAGGCCGCGCGGATGGGAGCGCACCGTGAGGCCGCGTCGCACTTCGCCAGTGTGCTGCGTCACGCCGACGCGCTCGAACCGTCCGCGCGCGCCGACGTGCTCGAGCAACGGGCCCGCTCGTGCTACCTGACCGACCAGAACGCGTGCGCGATCGACGCCATGGAACAGCCGGTGTGGCTGTACCGGCGGCTCGGCGACCTGGAACGCCAGGGTGAGGCGCTGCGGCAGCTGTCGCAGTTCCTGTGGTGTCCCGGTCGCACGCGCGAGGCGATGGACCGCGCCCGGCGAGCGGTCGAGCTGCTGGAGCGGCTGCCGGTCGGCTCGCAGCTGGGCATGACGTACAGCAACATCGCGCAGCTGGCAATGAACGCCGATGACATCGAGCAGACGACGCGGTGGAGTGGCCGCGCGATCGAGGTCGCGGACGCGCTCGGGGATGTCGCGATCGGCGTCCACGCGCGCACCAACCTGGCCACCATCGCCGCGCTGGCGGGTGACCCGGCGGCGCGTGCCGGCTTCGACGACTGTATAGCTGCAGCCGCCGCGGCGGGCCTCGACGAGCACGTGACTCGAGCGCTGCTCAACCGGGCCGTCAGCGCGGTCAGGCGACACGAGTACGCGGACGCCACCAGGACGCTCGACCGGGCGGAGGAGATGTGCCGCGAGCTGGGACACGAGCTGATGCTGTTCTATGTGCGGGCGTACCGGTCGGTGGTCTCACTCGACACCGGCGACTGGCAGCAGGCGGCAGAGCACGCCGACCTCGTGCTGCGCTACCCGCGGACGTCGACGGTGCCGCGCATCCTCGCGCTGAGCGTCACTGCGCTGCTTGAGGCACGCACAGGCAGCGGCGACCCGTCCCGGGCGCTCGACCTCGCCGACGATCTCGCCGCGTCCACCGACGAGCTCGAGCGCATGGTGCCGCCCGTGGTGGCACGCTCCGAGATCGCGTGGCTGGGACATCGCAGCGACGAGATCCCGCGGATCACGCAACACTGCTGGGAGCTGGCGCTTGCCCGCGGCGCGACATGGATGATCGGACCGCTCGCCGCGTGGCGGTACCGGGCAGCAGTGACCGACGCGCTGCCCGAGGATGTGGCCGAACCGTACGTCCTGCAGGCCACCGGCCGACACGCCGCTGCCGCGCAGTGGTGGTCCGAACGCGACTGCCGCTACGCGGCCGCTCTGTCGCTGCTCGACGCCGGCGACGCCGCCTCGATCCGGCTCGCATCACGCGTGCTGAGTGAACTCGGCGCGCACACGGTCGACGCTGACCGTCACCACGCCGAGCCGGATAGTCCACGACGCGCGTCGAGCATGTAAGAGCGCGATGAGGCGCATCGAACCTCACCTGGACCGCCTCGATATGGCGGCCGGATCTTCGGGTACGTGACGCCCAGCGCGTCCTGGTACCGCAGCGCTCCGTCGGTCGCCCGGGATCCGCCTCACCGGTGGCAGGTCCGACCAAACCAGCGGAGGCTGGGCCCACAATCCGCCTCTACCAAGCAGGTCTAGCCAACAGCCCCGCCTTCTTCGGGCAAGCACACCGCTGCGTCAGCGCACACTTCGACACGTCGGTTCCACGCGGGAGGTCGTGGACGGGCTCGTCGAAGGGGCTGACGCGGTATGAGCGATCTGTTCGAGCCGGACCGTGTTGGGCGTCGCTGTTGCGGCAGTGGTCACGCAGCCTGCGGGCGCGGAACCGCTCGGCGCGGACGGTCGAGACCTACACCGACAGCGCCGAGGAGCTGGCCGCGTTCGCCCGCCGGCACGGCCACGCCGACCTGGATCGTGCGTTGATCGAGGACTACCTCGCCGATCAGGCCGCGCGGTGGAAGCCGGCGACGGTGGCGTTCCGCCTACCGGTCGTTGCAGCAGTTCACCAAGTGGCTGACTGCCGAGGATGGACTGTCGGCGGATCCGATGGCCGGGATGCAGGCGCCGAAGGTGCCCGAGGAGCCGGTGCCGGTGCTGTCGCGCGATCAGCTGAAGGCGCTGCTGGCCGCGTGCAAGGGGTCGGGGTTCACCGAACGACGCGACACCGCGATCATCCGGCTGTTCCTCGACACCGGGATGCGGCTGGCCGAGATGACCGGGCTGACCGTCGCCGACCTTGACATGGACTGTGAGGTCGCCGTGGTGATGGGCAAGGGCCGCCGGCCGCGGTCGTGCCCGTTCGGTGCCAAGACCGGCCAGGCGCTCGACCGCTACCTGCGCGTCCGCGGCCGCCACAAGCACGCGAACGTCTCACCCGCCGCGGTCGGGATGCGGGCGTGAAGGTGCATCCGCACATGTTCCGCCACACGTTCGCGCATCTGTGGAAGGCGGCGGGCGGCTCCGACGACGACCTCATGCGCCTGGCCGGGTGGCGGTCGCCGCAGATGCTGCAACGCTACGGGGCGTCGGCCGCCGAACGAGCGCGCCCGGGACGCCCACCGTCGCCTCAGCCCAGGTGATCAGCTCGACAACGCCCAACCCGTGCCGTGCGGGGGCGGCAGGGTAGGCTGCGATGATCTCGTCGGGGAGTCGGTCGTGGGCAGCTACTACGTCGCGCGGACCGTGGTCGTGCCGCTGCGCAGTGACGTCCTGGACGCCGCCGTCGACGCGGTCACCGACGGGCTGGCCGACCTCGCTGACCCCGACGACGTGCACGACTTCGACGTCGGCGTGACGTTGACGACCGGAGTCGTCGAGTTCTGCGGCTACGTTGCCGCCGACTCCGTCGACCACGCGTACCACCGGTCGCTCACGCCGTGCGGGACGTCATCACGGACTGGCCCGCTCTGGTGGAGCGCACCGTACACATCGAGGCGCCCGAGCCCGCCGCCTCGTGACGGCAGGCGGCGCTTGCCGGCCCGTGGCCGTGCCGTTCACCTTCCATCGCTGACGCGGTCGGCGTCAGCGAGCGTTACGTCGGACTGATTACGCCAGCGCTCTTCTCCGGCTCGTCATCCAGCGTGGGCGTCTGAACCTTGGGGTCGGCCGCCTACCGGCCGAACTTGCACTCCGCTGGCACGCGCCAGAGTGCCGGATCCGGAAACTTGCAGATCACTGGCACGGTCTAGACCGCGGATGCCAGCGAACTTGCAGTCCGCTGGCACGGACTCTCCGGCCGTGCCAGCAGATTGCCAGCGGACACGCAAGCGGAGTTGCCAGTGCTGTGCCAGTGGCGTGGGCCTGGCTATCGGTCGTAGGCGCTCTGGATCCGCTGGACGCGGGCCACCGGCGGCTGACCACACACGCGGTCCCCGGCGGTTGCCGCCGGGCACCGGTGTGCGGATGGATCAGCCCGCTTGCTCCTCGTCGTTCAGGGCGCGGATGGATCAGCCCGCGTGCTCCTCGTCGTTCGGGGCGCTGATGAAGTCGCCGCGCTCCGGCAGCGACTCGGCCACGCCTATGTCGGCGGAGAACAGCGAGTCGTCCGCCAGCGCGCTCACCACGGACAGGGCCGCGTTGTACGCCGTGCGGGTGATGTAGCCGTTGGACTTTTGCCCGATGCCGCCCCGCATCTCGAACAGGACCGACCCCGCGCCGAGCAGCCCGTACGCGTTGCGGGCGATGCCGGGCGTCGTCGTCCCCGGGTACTTGGTGATGTTGGCGTAGCCGTACTGGTCGAGCTCGGTGATCATGGTAGATACGACCCGCTTGGCCAGCTCGACCGCTTCGGCGAACTGCGCCTCGACCCCCAGGTCGGCAGCGGCCTCGGTAGCGTTCGGCCACAGCGTCGAACCCGTGATCAGGTCCCCGTCGTCGTCGACGTAGGAGCCCTGGTGGTGGAAGTCGATGACGACCAGCGGGTCGCGCTCATCGAACAGCAGCCGCATCGCCAGCGCCTCGGGCACCGGGTTCGGCTGGCTCGGGTCGTACGGATCTACGTCCGCCTCGGGGAAGTACGAGTGGTAGCGGTTGATGTCGTAGCCGCGTCCGCGCTGGTAGAAGGGCGGGCACGGGCCGTCGACACAGAACGGGTCGTAGTTCTGGCGCCACGGCGTCGTGTTGCCGAAGGCATCGGTCACGTCACCATCGAAGCCGTCGACGTTGACCCTGGGAACCACGGTCAGGGTGACCTCGTCACGGATGGCGCGTGAGGCCGCCGAGTTGTTCGACAGCGTCCGCACCAGGTCGATCATCGCCTCGCTCACGACGTACTCGTCACCGTGCTGCTGAGCGATGATCATGATGTCCTTGTCGCCGTCGCCGATCGTCACGACCGGGATGTCGCGCCCGAGGTTGCTCTGGCGCGGCGCGGGTGACAGATCGAAGGCACCCTTCGCCGTCGCTTCGACCTGCTCGAGCGTCGACCACAGCTGCTCGTAGCTGCGCAGGCCCTCCAACGAGATCGTCTGCTCGTCGGTGGGCCACGGACCGTTCGGTGTGCTCTGGGGTTGCTGTGCGGCCACCGGTGCTGCGACCAGCAGCACCGCCGTGATGCACAGCCAGAGTACGAACGTACGTCGTCGGATCATCATCACCACGCCCCCTTGCCGTCATGCGCCTGATGTCGCCGCAGTGCCGGAGGGGTCGACCGCACCGCTGGCCGCCCAACCCTGCGAACCTCCGCGACGCTCCGGCATCAAGGTGTAACAGACCGCTGCAGCCTGCGAAAGAGGAACTAGTCAGAACGTCGGTGGTCTATCTACGGCGGGTCGACAGTACGTCGCCGAACAACCACGCCCATTGTGGGCATCTTCGCGGTCGGCAGGTTGCCGCAATCGTTCGTAGCGTACGGAGATGACGCGGCCCACGACGTCCGAGGCGTCCCAGGTTCCGTACGCACTGCTGGCCGCTGTCGGCGTCGCCGTTCTCGTGCTGTCGACCGCGGCGTTCTTCCGCGTGCCGCTGCTGCCCGAGATCGGTCGTGACCTCACGATGTCGGCGACCCAGCTCGGGATCATCACGAGCATGTTCGCCGCGGGGCGGTTGCTGACCGACCTGCCGGCGGGCCGGTTGCTGGAGCGTCTGCACCCCGGGGCGCTGCTGTCGGCGTCCGCGGCACTGATGGTCGTCGGGAGCCTGTCCCTGGCGGTCGCCGGCCTGCCGGCCGTCGCGTACGCGGCCGCGTTCGTGCTGGGCATCTCATCGGCGGTGACCAACGCCACCGGCATGCACGCCTTCTCGATCGCGGTCCCTGCGCGCCGCCGCGGGACCGCGCTGGCCGGGTTCTCCACAGCGCTGCTCGGCAGGCAGTCACTGGGTCCGCTGGCGGCCGGTGGCATCGCCGGGATGTCGTCGTGGCGCATGGCCGAGTCCATCGCGGCGGGCGTCTGCGCGGTCCTCGCGCTGCTGATCGTGGTGTTCTGGCGCCGCGATCTCGCGCAGCACCGCTCGCCCTCCGCACCGACGCCCGACACGGCGGCCGAGACCGACGACGCCGTCATCGACACCGGCCCGGCGGCGCACCGCGCGCTGCTGGCCGTCTCGTTCGCGATGTTCTTCACCCTCGGTGCCGTGCCGCAGACGCTGATCCCGCTGATCGGCGCCGACCGGCTGGGCCTGAGCGTCTCGGCGATCGGTGTGGCGCTCGGCGTCGGCGGCGCGTGCCGGCTGGCGGGCGGGTTCATCGGCGGCGCGCTCGCCGACAGGGTGGCACGACGAGCGGCGCTGGTGCCCGGCCTGCTGCTGCAGGCCGGAGGCGTCGCCCTGGTGATCGGTCCCGGCGTGCCCTGGTGGCTGGCGGGCATTGTCGTGATGTCGCTGGCGTTGTGGAGCATCTCGGTCGGGGCGACCGTGCTCGCGGACCTGGCGCCCATGGGCGATCTGGGGCCTCGGCTCGGGCGCTTCCGCTTCATCGGTGACGTGGGGCTGATCGCCGGCCCGCTGGTCGGCACCCAGCTGTTCGAGCGTGCCGGCACCGCGCCGACGATGCTCGCGATCGCCGGTCTGCTGACCGCGACGGCGATCTGGTGCGCGGTCAGCGTGCCCGAGACCCGCGCGAGCTAGGGTCCGTCACGCAGACCTCGAGCTTCCGCTCCTGCGCCGCCGTAACAGCCGATCGCGATCAGGGCGTTGCCCGCGACGATCGCCTGGTGTCGGGCACCGGTCCAGCAGCGTCCGGCAGGCCTCCGCGCCCTGTTCCTGCGGGAACCACTCGGCCACCACGATCCGCTCCGCGTCCACCGACAGGCCGACGCGCTCCATCGAGGCGACGGAGCTGTCGTGGCGCAACCGGCCGGTGGACGTCTGCTGCAGCCCGGCCACGTGGGCGATGCGGGTGTGCCTGTCCAGCCCCCCGACGCCGGGACGCGTGTGACCGTCTGGTCATCGACCAGCGAGCGCGTGTGCGCGTTGATGGCACGCGACGCCGTGGACGGTGCACCCCGGCGCGATCAGCGACATCGCGTAGTGTCACCCGACGTCCCAGCATGGGACGCATCGTACTGACGGCCGGCGACGCCTCATGAGTCGCGGCGTGCGCCGAGCTGATACAACAGAGCATTAAAACGATTGCACTGCATCTGGAGGCCACGGCAATGCACAGACCGCAGCACGCGCCGCCGGAGGTGGCCGCGCTGCTCGACGCCGCGGGTCCGCGGTGCTCCGACGCCGAACGCGACCAGCGGTGCACCGCAGCGCTCGGGCTGCTCGACGCGCACGCGCTGGACCACGCCACCGCCATGGAGCGTGCGCTCGAACTGGTCGGCGCCGACGGGGTGCGCCGGGCACAGGTGTCGGCCGACGGGACGGCCCACGGCGTCGGCGTAGCCGTGTTCATCGAGCGCGCCGGCGGCCAGCCCGATTCCAGCGAGTACGCGAGGGTCGAGCTGACGTCGGACGGTCCGGCCGCCCGAGTGTCGAGCCTCGTGGACTACCTCGCCCCGACCGCTCCGGATCTTCCCGACTGCACGACCGATCGGCTCGTCGGTCCTGCGCCGTCCAACCCGCTCGGCGTCGAGGGCGGCGGCGAGGCCGGCTGCATCGGTGCGCCGCCCGCGATCGTCAACGCCGCACTCGACGCACTGCGGCCGCACGGCGTGACGCACCTGGACGTGCCGCTGCACCCCGAGCAGGTGTGGTGCGCGCTGCAGGCGGTCGGCACCAGCGACGCACCGCGCGCCACCGGGTGAACGGCCCGCCGCTCACCGCCACGACCTGGCTGATCGCGGCCGCCCCCGTGCTGTGCCTGTTGGTGGTCGTGCTGACCGGCTGGCTGTCCGCGCGCGCCGCCGCGGCGCTCGTGCTGGCGTTGGCGGCGGTCAGCGCCGCGGTCGCCTTCGGTGCGGGCGCCGAGGTGCTGCTGGTCGCGACGGGCAAGGGGCTGTGGCTGGGCACCTGGATCCTCGGCGTCGTCTGGCCGGCGCTGTTGCTCTACGGTGTCGCGAGCTCGGTCGGCCTGGAGCGGATCGGCCGCGTGCTGACCTCGGTGCTGCCCAGGCGCGAGGAGACGCTCCTGCTCCTGGCGTGGGTCTTCCCATCGTTCCTGCAGGGAGTGGCCGGCTTCGGCACGCCGATCGCCGTGTGCGCTCCGCTGCTGGTGGCCGCCGGCTGGCGGCCGACCCACGCCGTCGCGGCTCCCCTGATCGGCTACCACTGGTCGGTCACCTTCGGCTCCATGGGGTCGTCGTTCTACATGGCGTCGCTGACCGCACAGCTCGACGCCGGGACGCAGACGGGCTTCGCCCTCGCCGCGTCGACCCTGCTGGCGTTGCAGTGCCTGGCGGCCGGCACGCTGGTGCTCGCGATGGACGGCGGCCTGGCTGCCGTCCGCGCCGGCCGGCGCATGCTCGCAGTCGTCGGGTTGCCCATGGCCGGCGTGCTCGTCGGCGTCGCTGCGCTCGTGCCAGCGGTCGCGAGCCTGGCGGCAGGCACCGCCGGCCTCGCCGGCGTCGCCATGCTCTCGGTGCTCGATCGCCGCCGGGGGACCGTCCCGGTCGGCGACGATGCCACGCAGCTCCCGTCCGCATCCGACGGTGACGGCGGGCAGCGGCCGCTGCAGGTCCTCGCCCCCTACCTGGTGCTCCTGGTCACCGCTCTGCCGGTCTTTCTGATCCCGGCCTCCCGCGCATGGGTCACCAGCCACCTCGTGCTGGCCCCGGACTTCCCGGCGACGTCGACCGCCATCGGGTGGACCAACGCCGCTGTCAACGACTACACGCCGTTCCCGCTGTTCGGGCATCCCGGGTTCTACGTCGTGCTGGCCTCGCTGGTCGGCTACCTGACCTACCGCATGGCGGGACTGTGGGCGTCCGACGGAGACGTCGTGCGCACGTGGGCGCGGTCGCTGCCCCGCAGTTCGATCCCCATCCTGCTGCTGGCCGTCCTGGCGACGGTCATGGCGGACACCGGCATGGTGTCGGTGCTGGCCCGGGGCATCGCCCGGGTCACGGGTCCCTCGTACCCGGCGCTGGCTCCGGTGATGGGCGGCCTCGGCTCGTTCATGACCGGGTCGACCACGACGTCGAACGCCCTGTTCTCAGGCCTGCAGCGTGACATCGCATCGTTGCTCGGGCTCGATCCGGCCATCCTCCTCGCGGCGCAGACCGCTGGCGGCAACATCGGCAACTCGCTGGCACCAGTGGTCGCGCTGATCGGGCTGACGACGCTCGAGGGTGGATCCGAGCTGTCCGATGTCGCCCGCCGCAGCGCCGGCCCGGCGGTCGTTCTGTTCGTCCTGGCCGCGACGGTGACGATGCTGCGCGTGTAGGCGTCAGGGCCAATGCCAGGCGCGCCTCCTCCATGCCCGGGCGGGTCGTGTCGGAATCGAGCGCGTACACGCCGCCGTCCACGCGGTCGGTCACGTACACCAGTCCGTCGTGATCGACGAACACGTCGTTGATCTGGATGACGATCTGGCTGCCGGACGGCGCCTTCCACTGGCGGACCGTGCGCGGGGCGGTCACATCGCTGACGTCGAGGATCGACCTGCCCATGCCGCCCGGGGCGAAGTGCCCGACGTACAGCGCGTTCCCTCGCGGAGCACCTGCATCCCGTCGCCGACGTGCCGGCGGTTGTCGCGGAGCGAGCGCACGCTCGTGCGATCCTCGTTGCGGATCACCGTGGCCATGGTCGTCCACCTCCCTGGGCGACTCCGAGGGGCACGCCGTCACGGTGTCGCACCGGCCACTCCGCGGACGTCCCGCGGAGGCGCGTGACCGGCGCGCGAAGCCTGTCTCCGAGTGTGGGAGTGCAAACGTTATCTGTCGAGCTCCGCGGGTGAGTCGGCCTCGTCGACACCGACCTCGTCGGAGGTGAGCGCACGCGTCGACTCGCGCACGACCAGCCGCGGCATCAGTCGCACCGACGTGTGGACCGCCGCCTCGTCCTCGATGTGCTCGAGCATCAGGTCGGCGGTCTTCTGCCCCAACTCGTACAGCGGCACGCGGACGCTTGTCAGTGGCGGCGCGAAGGCGTGGGTGAACGGGATGTCGTTGTAGCCGACGACCGAGACGTCCTGCGGCACGCGTCGGCCGGCCGACCGCAGGATCTGGTAGCAGCCCAGTGCCACGAGGTCGTTGGCGGCCACGATCGCGGTGAAGTCGACACCTCGGTCGAGCAGTTCCTGGCACGCCATCGCACCGTCCGCTTCGGTGAACCAGTCGGCGATGGTGACGAGCTTCTCGTCGTACGCGATGCCGGCCGCCTCCAGCCAGTAGCGGTAGGCCGATGCGCGGTCCACGCCGGTCGTCGTGGTCTGCGAGCCGGCGACGTGCGCGATCCTGCGGTGGCCCAGCGAGATCAGGTGGCGGATGGCCTGCCCGACACCGCTGTGGTCGTCCGCCGTGACCGACGACACGACCGGCAGGTCGGCGACCCGGTTGACCAGGACCAGCGGCATCCCCTCCTGCTGCAGCTTGTCGAGGACGGGGTGCTCACGTCGTGCCGTCGCCACGATGATCCCGTCGACGTGGCGGGCCTGCATGACGCCGATGATCTGCCGTTCACGGGACGTGTCCTGGTCGGTGTTCGCCAGGAGCAACGTGTAGTCCGAGGCCCGGAAGCGGTCCTCGATGCCTCGTACGATCGGCGGGAACAGGGGGTTGGTGAGGTCCGGGATCAGCATGCCGACCGTCAACGTGCGTCGCGTCTTGAGGCCGCGGGCCAGGGAATTCGGCTGGTAGCCCAGGGCGTCGGCAGCCGCGCGCACGCGCTTGACGGTGATCGGGTTGATCATGTCCTGGGTGCGCTCGTTCAGCGCCCTGGAGACGGTCGAGGTGTGGACGTTCGCCTTCTCGGCGACATCCCGCAGCGTGGGGGGACGGTTCATTGCCGGAGCCCGTTCGGTGAGCCGTACATCATGGTAGCCGCCTGGGGTTGCATACGATTGCAGCGTCGACGCGAACGGACACGTCGATCGACTACGACGTCGCCGAGGAGCGCATCGGCCCGCGCGGGCCAGGTAGGCGGCGGTGATCAGCGCGTTGTGGCCACCTCCGGCCACGACGACGTCGACGGTCGTGGTCACCGGACGCGCACGGTGCCCACCCGGGGTCGGGACCGGGCGGGCGGGGTGGCGGGCACGGTGACCGTCAGGCGGTGCGGTGCAGGCGGGTGAGGACGAACTCGCGGTGCCCGAGCACCTCCGCCGCGGTCAGCCTGCCGGATGCGGTGCGCACGACCATCTCGACGACCGCCGACGCCGCGTCGTCGAGCGACTGCTCCCCGGTCAGCGTGCCCACCACGTCGACGTCGATGTGCTCGCCCATGGTGCGCAGTGTGTTCGGGTTCGCCGTCAGCTTCACGACGGGGATCACCGGGTTGCCGATGATGTTGCCCTGACCGGTCGTGAACAGGTGCAGCGCAGCACCGCCCGCCGCGAACAACGTCACCGACTCGGCGGCGGCAGAAGAGGTGTCCATGAAGTACAGGCCCGGCCCGCGGTCGGGCGCCTCGGCCATCTCGAGCACGCCGTGGATCCTGGCGTCGCCGATCTTCTGGATGTTGCCGAGCGCCTTCTCCTCGATCGTCGACAGGCCGCCGGCGATGTTGCCCTGCGTCGGCTGCGAGCCGAGCAGGTCCGCGTCCTGCGCGAGGATCACGTCCTGGTGCTCGTCGAACAGGCGCTGGAACTTGGCGCGCTGCTCGGGGTCGTCGACCCGGTCGGCGACGATGTCCTCGCCGCCCGTGAGCTCCGACGTCTCCCCGAAGAAGAACGTGCCACCGTCGGCGACGAACCACTCGCAGAAGCGGCCGACCGTCGGGTTGGACCCGAGGCCCGACGTCGTGTCGGACTCGCCGCACTTGGTGCTGATCCGCAACTCCGACAGCGGGATCTCCTCCCGCTGGAGCTCGGTCGCGTCGTGCACCAGTTGCTTGGCGGCGCGTGCCGCCTTCTCGATGGTCTTCAGATCGCCGGTGCCCTCGATGTGGAGCGCCTCGACCGGCTTGCCCGTCTTGGCGATGTCGTCGGCGATCCGGCGCGTCCAGTTCGGCTCGATGCCGATGACCACGCACGCGGCCACGTTGGGGTTCGACCCCGTGCCGATCATCGTGCGGAAGAACAGCTCGAGGTCGGGGCCGAACTGCAGTCGCCCGTACGGGTGCGGCAGCGGGAGCGTGCCCTCGACGATCTTCGCGACCGCCTCGGCCGCCGCGTTCGAGATGTCGTCGACCGGGATGATCAAGACGTGGTTGCGTACGCCGACCGTCCCGTTGTCGCGACGGTGGCCCCGGAACGTCTGGTCTGTGATCAAGCCCACCGCTGCCCCTTCAGGTTGTGCGTGTGCACGTGTTGTCCTGCGCGGATCGCCGTCGTGGCGACGCCGATCGGCACGCCGTACTCGATGACCTCCTGCCCCTCGGCCAGGTCGTCCAGCGCGAGCTTGTGGCCGAGTGGCACCGTATCCCGCACGTCGAGCACGAGCGGGTCGCTCTCGTCGCGAACCCCACCCGACGCCTGCGTGCCGCCATCGAGGTCAACGGTCGCCACACCGACCGAGTCCCCGTGGCGGTGAACGACGAACTGCAGCATGAACCCACCCCTCTCCGCGTACGACGGCCCTGGCGGCAGCCGGTTTCCCGGCGCGCGGGCCATCGTACACAGCAGTCAGCCGTTGATGCAAACGTTTGTTGCCGGTGTGTCCCTGCTGGTGCGTGTGGTTGGCGGGTCGGTGAGACGGGCGTGTGACGCCTCCGCACTCCGTCCGCCGGTCAGGCGATCGGGTGATGGCCCGGTCGCATGCGTGGCGCTTGACGCTCGCACAATGCGCCGCCTAGCGTGGTTGCGAACGATTGCAGCCCGTGATGCGACCCGTGAGGAGGCCAGGGTGGACCATCGGCTGTCCGTCCGGGACGCCGTCGCGCTGGCCGTCGCGGTGCTTCGCGCCCACGGCACCAGCGACGCCAACGCGAGGGCGGTCGCCGACGCCGTCGTGGCGGCCGAACGCGCGGGCCACAGTGGGCACGGGTTGGCCCGCCTGCCCACCTACGCCGCACAGGCGCGGTCGGGCACCGTGGATGGCACCGCCACGCCGCTCGTCGAGGAGGTCGCCCCGGCGGTCGTGCGCGTGGACGCCTGCGACGGCTTCGCCTACCCGGCGCTGCGCCGTGCCATCGTGGCCGTCGATGTGCGGGCCCGCACATGGGGTGTGGCGGTGGCCGCGGTGCACCGGTCCCACCACGTGGGTGCCGCAGGCCACCACGTGGCCGAGCTGGCACGGCGCGGACTCGTCGGCCTGCTGTTCGCGAACACGCCGGCGGGCATCGCCCCGTGGGGCGGGCACCGCGCCGTCTTCGGCACCAACCCGATCGCGTTCGCGGCCCCCAGGGCGCAGCACCCGCCCCTGGTCGTCGACCTGTCGATGAGCCGCGTCGCGCGGGGACGCGTGATGGTCGCGCGGCGGGAGGGTGCGCAGATCCCGGACGACTGGGCGGTCGACGCCAAGGGCCGGCCGACCACCGACCCGCAGCGGGCCCTGGACGGATCGATGCGCCCGGTGGGCGACGCGAAGGGCGCCGCGCTGGCGCTGATGGTGGAGCTGCTGGCGGCAGGGCTCACAGGCGCGCAGCTCGGTGTGGACGCGACGAGCTTCTTCGCTGCCGACGGCGCGCCGCCGCGGGTCGGTCAGCTGCTGATCGCCATCGCCCCCGGGCCGACCTCGGGTGGCGGCTTCGCCGCCAGGGTCGAGGCGCTGTGCGACGCGGTGCTGGCCCAGGACGGCGCCCGGCTGCCCGGCGGGCGGTGGGGCGCCGCGCACGATGGTGCATCCGGCGGCGAGGTGTGCATCCCCGCCACTCTCCACACCGAGTTGCAGGCGCTGGGCGCCGGACCGCCGGCCTGACGATCAGCGCAGGACGACAGCGACCACCGTCGCCACGGCCACCGCCGCCAACAGACCCCAGGCCCGCATCGCGAAGGTGCGGTCGAACTTGTTCCACCGGTTCGCCAGCCACCCGACGCGCCCGATCGGGGTCAGGATCAGCACCGCGACCATCGCCCAGCCGGCGAGCATCGCCGGCGTGCCTGGCACCACCCACGCCACGAGCCCCAGGGCGAGCACGATGGGGATCTCCCAGTTGAGGACGACGCTCAGCCGGCGCCGCGCAGGGTTGCGTGACCGCGACATCAGGTCCTCACCACCAGCACGATGCCGACGACGATCAGGACGGCGGCCAGGATGCGGCGGACGATGGCCGGCGGCACGTGGGACTGCAGGAGCGCCCCGGCCCGGCCGCCGGCCAGCCCGCCGACGACCACTGCGCCGGCCGCGTGGGGATCGATGCGACCCTGGGCGGCGTACACGATCAGCGCCGACGCCGCGGTGACGCCCACCATGAAGACCGTGGTCGAGGCGGCGACCTTGACCGGCACGCGCATGAGCTGGTTCATGACGGGGGTCTTGATGAACCCGCCGCTCGTGCCGGTCATGCCCGCGACGAGGCCCGCGACCCCCATCACCGCGACGCCCGCCGGGACGTTGTGCGCCTCGTACTCGATGACGCCGCCGTCCTCCTGGTACGCCCCGGCGATGCGACCGCGCCGCTCGCCGGGCTTGGCCGACGACTCGGGCGACGCGGCGTAGCGCGATCCGCGGCGTGCACCGAGCGCGATGCCGGCACCGATCGCGGCGAGGGCCAGCAACCACTGCAGCGCCGTCGCGCTGACCACCGACGACGCCAGGGCGCCGACGGCCGCGGCGGCGCTCGCCGAGACCTCGAGCGTCACCCCGAGGCGGTGGTTGACGGTGTCCTCGTCGAGTTGGGTGGACGATGCCGACAACGACCCGGCGGCGACGGTCAGCAGGCCGAGCGGTGCGGCGGCTGACGGCTCCATGCCGGCGACGACCAGCGCCGGCACGAGCAGCACGGCGCCGCCGAGACCGCCGAGTGCGCCGACGCCGGCCGCCGTGAACGACAGCAGACCGATGATCAGCGTGGTCATCGCCCCACCGCCGCCCGCGCACGGACCGCATCGGCATCGGCCGCGAGCGAGCGCAGGTGCGACGAGGCCGTGTCGGCGGTGACGGCCCACCAGCCGGCCGGGGCGGGGACGACGTCGTCCCACCCCTGCCACGCTCGCACGGTCGTCCGGGTGTGGTCTGCCAACCAGGCCAGCGTCGCCGCGGGATCCTGGTCGAGCAGAGCCTCGAGGACGAACCGGCGCTCGCCCATGCGCACGCCCAGGCCGAGGTCGCCCGCCGCCCGGCGCAGATCCTGGCCGGTCAGCACCATGCCTGAGCGCACCGGCGCGAGCAGCCAGGCGATGAAGGCGTCGCGGGAGGCGTCCGGCGGGGGCTGCCGCGGTGATGCGGTGCGCAGGTGCAGTGGCGGGTCGGCCGGCGCGGGCCGCCGGGCGGCGTCCGCGCGCAGCGCCCGCTCGACCAGGAGCGCCCACCGGGGGTAGGGCGCCGCCGCCAGCGCGCGCACGCGCGCGAGGTACAGCGGCAGCCAGGACAGCAGGTGCTCGTGCAGCAACGCGTCTGCCGCGCGGGTGGCCGGCCCGTCGGGCGCGCCCTCCCGCAGGTGGCTGTAGGCGGTGAGCAGCACGGCGAGGTGGTCGGGGTCGGGTCCGGGCACGGCGTCGAGCGCTCGGAAGAAGCCGGCGACGCGGTCCCGGGCCTCACCGCCGAGCTTGCCCTCGGGTCCCAGGTGGACGCTGGCGTAGGGATAGAGGTTGAACACGAAGCAGTCGGTGTGTGCGGCCGCATCGGGCGCAGACGGCAGGTCGAGCAGGGCGGCCAGCCGGACGTGCGATGGTCCGGGCTCCTCGGCGAACGCGGCGAGCGCGCGCAGCAGCTCCATCAGGCTGGGGCGCTGGTCCGGGACTCGCGGTCGGCCGGCAGCGCCCAGGCCTCCCGCTGGGGCCGCAGCGGGCGCTTGAGCCAGTGCGGGCGCCGCTCGCCGGTGGGCGAGACGTCATCGGCCGGCCGGGTCCTGGCCAGCCACTCCATGTAGATCTCGCGCATCCGGACGGTGTCGGCCACGACGTCACCGTAGGCGTCGCCGGGACCGGCGCGTCGGATCCGGACCGGCTGGTGCCAGCAGTGCTGACCCGAGATGGGGTCCGGGTGCACCGGGAAGGTCATGTTCTGATGCACGCCGATGTCGGACCACCAGATGCGCCGCAGATCGGGATCGATCATCGCCGCCGGGTCCGGCAGGGTACGGTCGGCCAGCCGCCACCGCTCACGGTCGCGCACCACTGTGACGTCGGCGGTCTGCATCCTGGGCCCGGGCCGGTCGGCGCCCTCGGTCTCACCATGCGGCTTCCAGCGTCCCATGTGGTGGCTGCACGCGACGACGCCCGGGCGGATCCCCTCGGTCACCCATGCCTTGACGACGAAGTGGCCCGCGCGGGTGTCGACGCGGACGAGATCGCCCGTGGCGATGCCGAGGTCGCGGGCGTGGCGCGGGTGGATCCACAACGGGTTGGTGTGCGCCAACTCGTTCAGCCACTTCGCGTTCGCGCTGCGGGTATGGATCTGCACCGGCAGGCGGAACGTGGAGATCAGCGGCACCTCGCCCTCGTCGAGCCGGTCGGGATGCACGTGGCTGCGGATGTAGGTCGGCAGCGCGTACTCGCGCCACCCCCATGCCGCCAGCGTCGAGGACCAGAACTCCAGCCGACCGGACGGTGTGGGGAACCCGCGGCGCACGACGCCGTCGACCATCACGCCCGCGGCACGGCGGCCCTCGTCATCGGGGTCGGGGCTCGCGCCCGTGCCGTAGCTGATCGCCGGTCCCGGCGCACGGCTGTAGACACGACCTGTGCCGCTGACGGCGACGTCCTCGAGCTCGTCGTCCGGGAGCGCCTCCTCGTGGATCGACCCGACGCCCCTGCTCACCTCGAACCCGCCGTAGCGCCGCATGTACTCCAACGGCGTCAGCCCCTCCGCCTCGGCGGCCTCCGGCAGGCCGGGCACGCCATTGGCGAACACCCAGCCGTAGTAGTCGTCGACGGTCATCTTCGTGCCGGGGCGGTCCGGTGCCTCGTAGTGCCGACGGATCCCCAGTGCTCCGTCGGGATCGATCCGCCACGTCAGCTCGATCCAGAATTCGTTCTCCTCCCAGACCTCGCCGGGGTTCGTCTGCCGCGTGTCGGTGACGGTCTCGCCCAGTCGCTCACGCGCGGCGCGCAGCACGGGCTGGCGGAACCCGATCCACTGCCCGTCGTACTGCTCGTAGGACACGATGTCGTGCCGCTCGGAGCTGTGACCCATCGGCAGCACGTAGTCGGCGAGGTAGGCCGTCTCGTTCCATGTCGGCGTCAGCGCCACGTGACAGCCGACCTTGTCGTGATCGGTCAGCGCCTCGATCCAGCTGAACCCGTCCGGGTTCGTCCACACCGGGTTGTAGACGCGCGTGAAGTAGGTGTCGATGCGTCCACGACCGTCCTCCAGGAAGTGCGGCAGCAGGAACGACAGCTCGTACATCGCCAACGGGTATTCCAGCGGCAGGTGCAACTCGTTCCACACGTCCGGGTGTGCCGGGTTCACGGGCGTCTTCGGCTTCACCTGGTTCCACCCGCTGGGGTAGAAGCCCCCAGGCACCGCGACGGCTCCCATGAGCGCGTTGAGCAGGAACAGCGTGCGCGCCACCTGCCAACCGCCCTCGTTGCCGGCCGCCGCCGAGCGCCAGTTGTGCGTCGACAGTCGGGTGCCCGCACCCGCCACGTCGCGGGCGACCGCCTCCAACGTGGCCTCGTCGACGCCGGACTCGGCAGATGCGAACGCGAAGGTGTAGTCGGCGTACAGGGTCGCCAGTACCTCCTCGAACACCTCGAACGTCGGATCGCGATCCGAGTGCTCGGCGCGCAGGTACTCCTCCCAGTTCCACCAGCGGCGTACGAACTCGCGGTCGTACGCCTTCGTCCGGATGAGGTTGTTGGCGATCGCCAGGCAGATCGCCGGTTCGGAGCCCGGCCACGGCGCCAGCCAGTGGGTTGCGTGCGTCGCGGTGTTCGACAGCCGCACGTCCATTACGATCAGCTTGGCACCGTTGGCGATGCCCTCCATGATCCGTTGGGCGTGCGGGTTGAAGTAGTGACCCGCCTCCAGGTGGCTGGAGATCAGCAGGATGACCTCGGCATTGGCATGGTCAGGGCTCGGGCGGTCCTGGCCACACCAGAACTGGAATCCCGCGCGGGCCCCCGACGAGCACACGTTGGTGTGCGAGTTGTGACCGTCGACGCCCCACGCCGACAGCACCTCCTCGGTGAACCCCAGCTCGCCCGGCCGGCCGACGTGGTACACGACCTCGTCGCGGCGGTCCTCCACGATCGCCGCCCGGATGCGCCCGGCGATGTCGTCCAGCGCGTCGTCCCACGACACGCGTTCCCACCGCCCGTCACCGCGTTCCCCCGCCCGTCGCAGCGGGTGCAGGATGCGATCCGGGTCGGTGACCTGCGTGATCGTCGCCGGGCCCTTGGCGCAGTTGCGCCCGCGCGAGCCGGGCGCCTCGGGGTTGCCCTCGAACTTGCGGACCTGCAGCGAGTCGCGGTCGACGTAGGCCAGCAGCCCGCAGCCGGCCTCGCAGTTGAAGCACGTCGTGGGTACCAGCATGAACCGGCGCTCCTCACGACGCGGCCATGCCTTCGCGTCGTACTCGACCCAGTCGTCCCAGCGCTCCTTCGGCGGGAACATCGCCAGGTGCACACGGCTCGGCCCCGGGTAGAAGGTCTCGCCCCGGGCCTCCGTCTCGGCCCGCGCCGCCGACACCCGGGCGTTCAGTGCATCGAGGTCGGTGTCCACGTCGGGGCTCCTCATCACGCGAGCGGTACGGACTGGCCGGCCTGGACGTAGGCGTGCTCGTGGGCCAGCAGGCCCGCCAGCGCCGGCAGTGCGGCGGCGACACCGACCCATGGCGCCAGCACACCCAGTGCGCACAACACGACGCCGGCGACGAACAGGCGGTGGAAGCGTCCGCCGACCAGTTCGTGGACCGCCATGCGGGCGTGCGCCGTCGGGTGCGCGAGTGTCACCTCACCGGCGACCATCAACAGGTGCACCACCGTCGCGACCGCCAGCACGATCCCTGTCGCCCCGACCGCGTCCGGCGTGAGCCACGCGGCGAGCGGCACCAGCACCGCCGCGCCCGCCAGCAGTGCCTGCACCGCGAAATGTGGTGGCAGCAGTGGGTTCTGCCACAGGTCGCGCGCGGTGGCCTGGGCGAACAGGAACGCCGTGTAGGCCGCGGTCGCCAGCGCGGCCGGAACACCGACGACCAGCAGGGCGACCTGCGGTGCCGTCGCGCCGACCAGGCTCGCACCCATGTGCAGGGTCAGGGCAGCGCCGAAGACCGCGATGATCACGCCGCCACGCACCAGCCAGCTGCGCCACTGCGGCCGCGTGAAGATGTAGTAGAAGCGGGACGAGTGCTCGAGGTCCCAGATGAGGATCGCCCCGGTCAGCGCCAGGAATGCCGCGGACAGCACGGGCACGACCCAGCGCCACAGCACGTCGTCGGTGCCGAGCCACGGGGTCGCCAGCAGCAGTGCGGCGACGAGGTAGACTCCCGCCGCGATCGACTTGGTCCAGGTGTACAGCCCGACCCGCCAGTCCCACGGCACGTCGTGGCCGATGTCGTAGCTCAGCAGTGCCGCGGCCGAGCTGGTCGTCGGCGCGGCCGTGCCGTCCCGCTGCGCCACGGGATCGACCGGAGTGCCCGAGTTGATGCGGTGCGGGTCGGTCTCGGGGTGCTGCTGCGCCCACGCGAAGATGTCCACCTCTGGGCGGCGCGCGGCCAGCGGGTCCAGCGTCGCCTGGCTCGCGCCCTTGTAGTGGACCTTGGGTCGGGTGTCCTTCTCGGGGCGGCGGACCTCGGTCGGGCTGCGCCCGAGCTCCCCCGACACCCGCGACGCCGGGTCGTTGATGTCGCCCACGAGGATCGCCTCGACCGGGCACACCACGACGCATGCCGGCTCGAGGCCCATGTCGATGCGGTGCGCGCAGAAGTTGCACTTCTCGGCCGAGTGGTCGTCAGGGTTGATGAAGATCGCGTCGTAGGGGCACGCGGCCATGCAGGCCTTGCAGCCGATGCACGCCTGCTTGTCGAAGTCGACGATGCCGTCGTCCCGGGTGAACATGGCCGACGTGGGGCACGCGGTCACGCACGGCGCGTCCTCGCACTGGTTGCAGCGCGTGACCTGGAAGTTGCGCCGGACCTGGGGGAACTCGCCGACGTCGACCGCCTTGACGTACGTGCGCGTCACGCCCACCGGCACCTCGTGCTCCGACTTGCAGGCCGTCGTGCACGCGTGGCAGCCGATGCACTTCGTCTGGTCGAGGACCTTGACATAGCGCGGCGCCCGCTGCTCAGGCGCGACGAGCGGCAGCGACCGCGCGGGCTCGGAGGGAACAACGGCCACGCACTGTCCGATCCTCGACGGCTGACGCTGACGTTCGACGGCGGGCACCGGGCGATCGGGACGGAGCATCGCTCGCTGTGACGGGCGCGCGCCGCTGCACGGTCGCGGCCGGCCGCCGGTCGTCGCAACGTCCACTGTGCACCCTCCGGCGGCGCTCCGGTAGGACTGAGCTGCGGTGGAGGTCATACAGTTGGTACATGACCACCCACTGGCCGGATCTTGCGACGCTCGAGTTGCTTCTGCTTGTCGACGACCACGGCAGCATCGGCCGGGCGGCAGGTGACTTCGGCATCTCCCAGGCCTCGGCGAGCCGCCGCCTCAACACGTTGGAGCGCACGTTGGGGGTGCCGCTGCTGGAGCGCAGCACCACGGGGACGCGCCTCACGCCGCAGGGCGCGGTCGTCATCGACTGGGTGCGCGCGACGCTCGAGGCGGCGTCGGACCTGATGACCGGCGTCACCGCCCTGCGTCGCCAGCGTGCGGCAACGCTGGGGGTCGCCGCCAGCATGACGGTGGCCGAGTACCTGGTGCCCGGCTGGCTGACCGCGTTCAGACGGGCCCGTCCCGACGTCGAGGTCGGCCTGGACGTCGCGAACTCCGAGGCGGTCGGCGAGATGGTCGGAAGCCGGCGCATCGACATCGGATTCATCGAGTCACCCTCGATCGCCGACGGCCTGGCGCACCGGCAGGTGGCTACCGACGAGATGCGCCTGGTCGTGGCGCCCGGGCACCCCTGGGCACGTCGCCGGTTCGTGTCGACCACCGAGATCGCCGCCACCCCGTTGGTCGTGCGCGAGCCCGGATCGGGCACGAGGACGGCGCTCGAGGACGTGATCGGCCCAGCGCAGATGGCCGACCCGCTGCTGGAGCTGCCGTCCAACGCCGCGGTCAAGGTCGCCGTCGAGAGCGGGGCGGCGCCGGCGGTGCTCAGCGCGCTCGCGGTCGCCGACGCGGTGCACGAGGGGCGCCTGGTCACGCCGCCGACCGACCTGGTCGTCACCCGGGCGCTGCAGGCCGTGTGGTCGGCCGAGCGACGCCTGTCGCCGCCCGCCGCGAGCCTGCTGCGGATCGCCGAGGCGATGGGTGAGGCCGCGACACAGCCGGTGTGAGCATGGGCGCAATGCGGTGCCGCACAGCACCGGCTCGTCCTCCCCCCGCATCGCCCGCAACGCCGGTGGACTGAGTAGGCATGGAGCGACAAGTGGTGGTACACACCGACGGTGATGAACCGATAACTGGATGGAACCACGTCGATTGAACCACAGATGAACCGTTGACGGGTCCTGGGTCCAGGACTACGTTCAAGCTGTCGAGAGAACTGGACAGCCACACCGTTCCGAGGAGATGTGGCACCGGTTGAGTCGGGCGCCGGAGCCATGCGGGGGCGGTCTCGGCGATGCGCAGCACACGCTGCGTCGAACGGATGACCATGGCGGGCCGCGCAACACCGTCATTCCGGTGGGATCCGGCCGTCACGTCCCGTCACCGTGCGCGGGCGCCTCCCTCCCGATCGGATAATCCAGCCTCGTGGTGCAACGAGCAGTGGTTTTCAGATCGGGGAGGAAGGCTGAGCTCAGCCTACCTCCAGCGTTTCGCGACCAATCGTTCCAATGCCTGTGCCCGCGTACACGTGGCGCAGGCCGCGCGACAGACTCTGGAGCAGATGATGAAGCTTCGAAAGGTAGTTGTAGGCGTACTCGCATTGGCGATGTTGCTGGCGATGTCGGTGCCGGCGCTGGCGGGCAATCCACACTTCGTTGGCCAGCCGCAGGTGGACAACGTCGACGGCGTCCTCACGGTCTCGGGCAAGGTCGCAGGACTCGGCAACGAGGAGCAGATCTTCGTCGAGGTGACCGCCCTCGCCGAGTGCGTGAACCCGGGCGGCAAGAAGCCGTCCGCGGAGAACAAGGATGAGGTGTCCATCAGCGGCACGTTCCCCGTGCAGAACGGCAAGGCGGACTTCTTGCTCGAGCTCGACGGTGCTGCGCAGATCACTCCGTCCTGTGAGCCGCCGATGACGATCGAGTACAGCGACGTCTTCATCGGGGTCGACACGAATGGAGATGGCATCGCTGATCTGACCCGCTTCTTCGCGGGTCCGTTCTAGGATTTCGGCGCCATCGGAGGGGCGGGGCCACCCGCCCCTCCGACTGTTGTCTGGCGGTCAAGCCGTCGACGCGATTGCGTGTAGATGATGCTGGGGGCGCCGTAGCACGGCATGCGTTATTATGGACTCATGAATCCTGAGCGTCTCACTGTAAAGTCCCGCGAGGCCCTCCAGCAGGCGGTCGCTCTGGCGGCGGCCCGGGGGAATCCCGACATCGACAGCCTGCACCTGCTGCACGCGCTGCTCGACGAGTCCGAGGGTGCCGTGCAGCCGACCCTGCTGCGGTTGGGGGCCACGCCCTCGCAGCTGCGCGACACCGTGACCGCCGCGCTGGCGGCGCTGCCGGCCGCGCACGGCGCGACGACCCAGCAGCCGGGCATGAACCGGCGGCTGTCCGCGACGCTGGACCGCGCCGAGCAGCGGGCGGGCGAGCTCGGCGACGAGTACACGTCGACCGAGCACCTGTTGCTCGCGCTGGCCGATGACGACGGTCCGGCCGGCAAGGCGCTGCGCGACGCGGGCGTCCACGGTGATCAACTGCTCGCCGCCCTGCGTGAGGTGCGCGGCAACCAGCGGGTCACCTCGCCGACCCCTGAGGGCACCTACCAGGCGCTCGAGAAGTACGCGGTCAACCTGACCGACGCCGCCCGCAAGGGAGATCTCGATCCAGTGATCGGTCGGGACGAGGAGATCCGGCGCGTCGTGCAGGTGCTGTCGCGGCGCACGAAGAACAACCCGGTGCTCATCGGCGATCCCGGCGTCGGCAAGACCGCGATCGTCGAGGGCCTCGCCCAGCGCATCGTGGCCGGCGACGTGCCGTCGAGCCTGGCCGACCGGCAACTGGTCGCCCTCGACCTGTCATCGATGATCGCCGGTGCGAAGTACCGCGGCGAGTTCGAGGAGCGGCTCAAGGCCGTCCTCAAGGAGATCCAGTCCGCGGAGGGTCGCATCATCACCTTCGTCGACGAGCTCCACACGATCGTGGGCGCCGGCAAGGCGGAGGGCGCCGTCGACGCGGGCAACATGCTCAAGCCGATGCTCGCGCGCGGCCAGCTGCGCATGATCGGTGCCACCACCCTCGACGAATACCGCGACGTCGAGAAGGACAAGGCGCTCGAGCGACGGTTCCAGCCGATCATGGTCGGCGAGCCGAGCATCGAGGACACCGTTGCGATCCTCCGCGGGCTCAAGGAGCGCTACGAGGTGCACCACGGTGTGCGCATCACCGACTCGGCGCTCGTCGCCGCGGCGCGCTTGAGTGACCGGTACCTGACCGAGCGGTTCCTGCCCGACAAGGCGATCGACCTCATCGACGAGGCCACCAGCCGCCTGCGCATCGAGATCGACTCGATGCCCCACGAGATCGACGTGCTCGACCGCCGGGCCAAGCAGCTCGAGATCGAGCGCACCGCGTTGGAGGACAACGTCGAGGATGACCCGGCGGCCGCCGAGCGACTCGACCAGATCACGGCCGAGCTCGGCGAGCTCACCAACCAGCTCGCCGAGCTGAAGGCGCACTGGGAGGCCGAGAAGGCGGCGATCGCTCGGATCCGCGACCGTAAGCAGGCGATCGAGAAGGCGCGTGAGGAGGCCGAGCGGGCGGAGCGCGACGGCGAGCTGCAGCGGGCGGCGGAGCTGCGCTACGGCACGATCCCGAATGCCGAGCGGGACCTGGAGGTCGCGAACGCGGCGCTCGACGAGCTCCAGGCCGAGCGACGGATGCTGCGTGAGGAGGTCGACGCCGAGGACATCGCCGAGGTCGTCAGCCGCTGGACCGGCGTGCCCGTGTCCCGGCTGGTCGAGGGCGAACGCGACAAGCTGCTGCGCCTCGAGGACACGCTCCACGAGCGGGTCGTCGGTCAGGAGGAAGCCGTCAAGGCGGTCGCCGACGCGGTGCGTCGTTCGCGCGCCGGACTGGCCGACGCCGATCGTCCGCTGGGATCGTTCCTGTTCCTCGGGCCCACCGGCGTCGGCAAGACCGAGCTGGCCCGCACGCTGGCCGAGTTCCTGTTCGACGACGAGCGCGCGATGATCCGCCTGGACATGGGTGAGTTCCAGGAGAAGCACACCGTGTCCCGACTGCTCGGCGCCCCACCGGGCTACGTCGGGTACGAGGAGGGTGGCCAGCTCACCGAGCCGGTCCGCCGCCGCCCGTACTCGGTCGTGCTGCTCGACGAGGTCGAGAAGGCGCACCCGGACGTGTTCAACGTGCTGTTGCAGGTGCTCGACGACGGCCGCCTGACCGACGGACAGGGCCACACCGTCGACTTCCGCAACACCGTGCTGATCATGACCTCGAACCTGGGCAGCCAGTTCATCCTGGACCCGACCGAGTCGGACGAGATCATCGCCGAGCGCGTCATGGCGGCGGTGCGCGAGCACTTCCGGCCGGAGTTCCTGAACCGACTCGACGAGACGCTGATCTTCAACCGCCTGTCGCGTGAGGATCTGCGCCGCATCGTCGACGTCCAACTCGAGCGGGTGCGGACGCGGTTCGCCCAGCGCGACCTGACGCTGGAGCTGACCGACGCAGCCAAGGACTGGCTTGCCGACCGCGGCTTCGACCCGGTCTACGGCGCCCGTCCGCTCAAGCGCGTCATCCGCAAGGAGCTCGAGGACCGCGTGGCGCTGGCGCTGCTGGAGGGCGGCGTCACCGAGGGCCAGGCCATCAAGGCCGACGTCAGCAACGACGAGCTGGTCATCAGCTGACGGGGTCGCGGTGCGCGATCGACGGGCGCAGGCGCGGGCCGCGATCGGTTACGGTGAGGTGATGCACCGCGCTCGACCTGACGGGACACCGCCGTGACCAAGACGCCTGACCTCGCCGCCACCGACGTGCTCGTGCAGGTAGGTGACGGGAGCAGGGCGCACGTCTTCCGGCCGCCCGCTCACTCGAACGCCAAGCGCTTCGAGCTGCGCGACGGCGGCACCGCCTACGACATCGCGCTGTGCGGTGCACGGGGCGCCCTGGTGGCCGCGCCGGACGACGCCGAGCTGTGCGCGTCCTGCAGCGCCGCACTCGGACGCGACTGACCCGATCGCGTCGCTATGCTCGCCGCCGTGGACACGGTGGTGGATCCCGGTGCGGTCCGACCGGACGAGGTCGATGCCGCGGTCGTCGGACTGCTCGACGCCCTCGAGGCGATCGACGACGACGGCTGGTATCCACGGCTCCACGTCGAGCGGCCATGGTCGCGGCACAACCCGGTCATCGCGGGGGAGTTCGCACGACCGCGCGCGATCCGCCGCTACCTGCGGCGTGAGCTGGCCGCGCTCGTTGGCCGGGGCGCCGTGCTCCGTGCGCGGCCCTCCCGCCGCGCCCTCGCGCTCGACGATCCGGAGGTGTTCGGCGCCCTCGACGAGGAGCGGTTCGACCTCCGGGCGAAGAAGCTGTTCCTGTTCGCGCCCGAGCGCATGGCGCTGTCGATGGACCGCCTGTCGCACTACACCGGGACCCCGGCGGAGTCGTTCGAGCGCCATGTGATCTTCACGAACTACGCGATGCACGTCGAGGCGTTCCGCGAACGCTTCTCCGACGCCGCGGGCCCCGACCGCGCCGGCCGCCAGATGCCGGCGTGGCACCACCGAACGCCCGAGGGGGACGGCGTCAGTCTCGTCAACATCGGCGTCGGGCCGGCCAATGCGAAGACCATCACCGATCACGTCGCGGTCCTGCGTCCGGACACGATGCTCATGATCGGCCACTGCGGCGGGCTGCGGAACCACCAGCGCATCGGGGACTTCGTACTGGCCACCGCGTACCAGCGGGCCGACCACGTGCTCGACGATGTCCTGCCGCTCGACATCCCGGTCATCTCGAACCACCGCCTCAACACCTTCCTGCTCGACGCGCTGGACGCGCACGACGCACGCCACCGGATGGGCATCGTCCACACCACCGACAACCGCAACTGGGAGTTCAACCAGCGCCGGACGATGGCGGCGGTGCGCGATGCGCGATGCCTCGCCATCGACATGGAGTCTGCGACGATCGCGGCCAACGGCTTCCGGTACCGCATCCCGACCGCCACGCTGCTGTGCGTCTCCGACAAGCCTGTGCACGCCTCGCCGAAGCTGGCTGCCGCCGCCGCGGCGTTCTACGAGGCGAGCAGGCGCAAGCACCTGGCGATCGCGCTCGCCTGCCTCGACCGGGTGCGCCGTGAGCATCCGGACGGCCTGCCGACCCACGACATCAGGTCGGCGGACGAGCCGCTGCTCGGCACCTGACAGCCGACCTCGGCCGTACGGGGCGCGAGGTTGACGGGGCGATTCCGTGCGGTGGCGGATACCGTCGGGGCATGAGCATCCCGTCCTGGCTGCAGGTCGCCCGCGACCAGTGGACGAACCGCGGGCAGCAGCGCCCGTCCTTCGCCGAGGAGCCTGGCCCCGGTCAGGAGTCGGTGTGGGACTACCCGCGACCGCCCGCCGTCGTCCCGGACGGGCGAACCGTCGAGGTCCGCCAAACCGACGGGCGGCTGCTCACCCGGACCGACCGTGCGGTGCGCGTGCTTGAGACGTCGCACCCGCCGACCTTCTACGTCCCACCGGACGCCGTGATCCCTGGGACACTCGTGCCCACGTCGGGCGCGAGCCACTGCGAGTGGAAGGGGCGCGCCGAGTACATGGCGGTCGCGGGCACAGCTGAGCCGGTCGGGTGGCGCTACCCGTCGCCCCACGAGCTGTTCGCCGAGCACGCGGGGTGGGTGGCGTTCCATCCCGGCCGGGTTGCCTGCACCGTCGATGGCGAACGTGTGCGGCCGCAGGCCGGCGCCTTCTACGGCGGCTGGATCACCGACGACGTCGTTGGACCGTTCAAGGGCGAGCCGGGAACCTCCGGCTGGTAGCCGCGTGCGCCCTGTCCGTCTCCATCGGCGGCGATGGGGCACCGGCGGGCTGGTGGCCGCGACAGCGGGCAGAAGTGCACCTTGACATGTGACCCTTTGGTCACATATAGTCTCCGGCGTGGACGAGGTGTTCAAGGCGCTGGCCGACCCGACGAGGCGTGAGCTGCTCGACGAGCTGTTCCGCACCGACGGGCAGTCGCTGAGCGCCCTCGAAGCGCGATTCGACATGACGCGGTTCGGTGTCGCGAAGCATCTGAGGCAGCTGGAGGAGGCGAACCTGGTCGTCACCCGGCGGCGGGGTCGCGAGAAGCTGCACTTCCTGAACGCCGTCCCGATCCGGCTGATCCACGACCGGTGGGTCAGCAAGTACGCGCAGGAGTGGGTCGCCACGCTCAGCGATCTGAAGACACGTCTGGAGCGGACCATGGAAAAGGTGTTCGAGATCTACATCCGCACGACGCCGGAGCGCCTGTGGGAGGCGATCACCGACGAGGAGACGCGGGCGCGGTTCCAGTTCGGCAACCGCGTGCACTCCGACTGGACGCCGGGGTCGACCTACGAGGTGACCAACCCGCGCTTCGACGGCGGGGCGCTGATCGAGGGTGAGAACCTCGAGGTCGACCCGCCCCGGCGCCTGGTGCAGACCTTCCACGCGCGCTGGGACGATGACGCGAAGGTGGCCGGCACGTCCCGGGTGACCTGGGAGATCGAGCCGGTCGGCGACTCGTGCCACCTGACCGTCACGCACGACCAGCTGCCCGAGGGCGTCGGCGCGCTGTGGGGCGGCTGGCCGATGATGCTGTCCGGACTGAAGACCTGGCTCGAGACCGGTGAGGAGCTGACCACCCCCGGCTCCCTGATGTACGGCTGACCACACCGCGTGAGGAGACCCGCCATGCCCGCATCCACCATCACCCAGGTCCGCTCGACGGCGATCAACGTCGCCGATCAGGACGCCGCTCTCGACTTCTACGTCGGGACGCTCGGGTTCGACGTCCGCATCGACACCGGCCCTGGCCCGATGGGTCGCTGGATCGAGGTCGCCCCACCCGGCGCCGTGACGACGATCGCCCTGATCGGTGACGCCGAGCCGGGGCACGCCGGTGCCGACACCGGCATCCGCCTGACGGCTGCCGACGTCAATGCCGACCACGCGGCACTGGCCGAAGCCGGTGCCGATGTCGACGCCGAGATCGCACGGTGGCCGGGCGTCCCACCGATGTTCTCGCTCCGCGATCCAGAGGGCAACACGCTCTACGTGCTCGAGGCCTGAGCCGGGCACGGCCCGCGGTCATCCACTGACGGAGGTACGACCATGACCACCGCGATGCCCCTCGACGGCGTCGAGGACGCCACCGGCCGCAGCTGGGACGAGTGGCGGACCGTGCTCGACGGCTGGAGCGCAGGGTCGATGACCCACGCCCAGATCGCGAAGCGCCTACAGGACACCGAGGACGTCGCCCACTGGTGGGCGCAGACCCTGACGGTCGCCTACGAGCAGCACATCGGGCGGCGGGTACCGGGGCAGGCGAGTGACGGCACGTTCCAGGTCTCGGCCAGCAGGACCATCAACGGCGACCTCGACGACGTGTTCACCCGCTGGCTGGACGTCGTCGCGGACCTCGACGACCGCGCCGACGTGGGGACCGCCCGCGAGCCCGAGACGACGACCAACGAGACCTACCGCTACTGGCGCGTGGGCTTCGCCGACGGTTCGCGCGTCAGCTTCGGTGCCTCGCAGGCGGAGCCGGGCAAGGTCAAGCTCGGACTAGGGCACCAGCGCCTGCCTGCTCCCGACGACATCGAGCGGTGGCGTCCGTTCTGGAAGGCGTTGCTCGCGGAGGTCTGACCGCCGATCGGTCGCCCGTGCGCTCGCGCGGGGCTGGCTACGATCGATCCACGTCCCGACCACGCCTGGAGCTCTCCCCATGACCATCGCCGTCACCGGTGCCTCCGGCCAGCTCGGTCGCCGCGCCGCCGAACTGCTGCTCGACGCCGTCGCCCCCGGCGAGGTCGTGCTCATCACCCGCAGCCCGGACGGGCTGGCCGACCTGGCCGCCCGCGGTGCGGACGTCCGCCACGGGGACTTCGGCGTCCCTGGGTCGCTGCCGGACGCGTTCGCCGGGGTGGACCGCGTGCTGCTGATCTCCACCGACGTTGTCGGTCAGCGTGTGGAAGGCCACAGGGCGGCGATCACCGCCGCCGCCACCGCCGGGGTGCGACACATCGCGTACACGTCGATCCCGCAACCGGTGGCGGACAACCCGGCGGCCGTCGTACCTGACCACGCGGCGACCGAGGAGGCCCTGCGCGACAGCGGCGTCGCGTGGACCTTCCTGCGCAACAACCTGTACGCCGACATGCAGGTGCAGGTCGTGCAGCGTGCCGCGGCCGCCGGCCAACTGGTGGCCAACACGGGCGACGGCGGCACGGCGTACGTCGCGCGCGGTGACTGTGCGGCCGCGGCCATCGGCGTGCTCACGGGCGACGGACACGAGGGTCAGGCGTACGACATCACCGGCCCTGAGGCGCTGACGGCGTACGACCTGGCCGCGCTGGCCGGCGAGGTGTCCGGTGGCCCGGTCGAGGTCGTCACGGTTGACGACCAGGCCTATGTCGACGGCATCGTGTCGGCGGGCATGCCAGCGGCCGTCGCCCAGATGCTCGCTTCCTTCGGGGCCGCGGGCCGGCTGGGGTACCTCGACAGGGTCAGCACGGCGGTGCGCGATCTGACCGGACGCGAAGCGACCGCGCTGCGAGACCTGGTGATCGGCGCGGCCGGCTGAACGCCGGTGCGCCGGCGGCGCAGTGCGCGGTGCCTGGGTAGGACGCGATCGCGCCGATGAGTCACCGGGCCGTGCGATGCGATACCGGTGTACGACATCGGACGGGGCGATGGTGACGACATTGCAGGAGACGGTCGACGCCCAGGTGGCCGCCGGTCGGGTACCCGGTGCCGTTGCACTGGTCTCGCGGGCCGACGACGTCACCGTGGCGACCTCCGGCGTCAGCGCTGTCGGCGGGCCGCCGATGACGCGGGACAGCCTGTTCCGAATCGCCTCGATCACGAAGCCGATCGTGGCGGCGGCCGCGATGGCACTCGTCGACCGCGGGGTGTTCGCCCTGGACGAGCCCGTCGACCGCTGGCTGCCCGAGCTGCGCGATCCCATGGTGCTCCGTCACCCGGACGCTGCTGTCGACGACCTCGTGCCGGCGGCACGGCCGGTCACCGTCCGCCACCTGCTGGCGTTCCAGGGCGGTCATGGATTGCCCGCCGACATGGACGTGCCCGTCGTGGCCCGCCTCGTGGATGATCTGCACCAGGGTCCACCTCGGCCCCAGGCGATGGCGCCGCCAGATGAATGGATGGACCGGCTGGCCGCCATACCGCTGCTCCATCAGCCGGGAGAGGGCTGGACCTACACCACGGGGAGCGACATCCTCGGCGTCCTGCTGGCCCGCGCGCAGGACGCCCCGCTGGGTGCTGTCCTGGACGACACAGTGCTCGGCCCGCTCGGCATGGTGGACACCGGGTTTGCGGTGCCGTCCGGTGGGCTCGACCGCATGACCGCCTACTACCAGCGCGATGCCGACACCGGAGCGTTCGATCTGATCGACCCGCCGGAGGGGCAGTGGGCCACAGTGCCGGCGTTTCCATCGGGCGCAGGGGGGCTGGTGTCGACGGTCGACGACTGGCACGCGTTCGGCCGCATGCTGCTCGCTGGCGGTGAGCACGGCGGGCGGCGGGTGCTGTCCGCCGAGGCCGTCCGGTTGATGACGACCAGCCACCTCGAGTCCGAGCCCGGCAATCCGTTCCTGGAGGGGCACGGGTGGGGGTTCGGCGGGAGCGTCGACCTCGCTGCGGTCGACCCGTGGAACGTCGTCGGCCGGTACGGCTGGGTCGGAGGCACTGGCACCGCGGCATACATCATCCCGTCGAGTGGCACGGTGGTCGTCTGGATGAGCCAGGTCGAGCTCGCTGGCCCTCGCGACTTCGCGGCGATGGCCGCCGTTCTCACCTGGGCGGCACAGCGGGCATGAATCAGGGCCGCCCGAGGCAAGCGCCCCGTTGGTCGCCCGCATGGCCAGCGCGTGCCGCGCTGCTCGCCGGCTACCGGTGGGGCGCAGGCGGTCGAACGCCGTGCCGACGTCGCGGCGCGGCCCGTGCACCGCGATGCCGACAGGTGCGAGACGTCGGTGCGCCTCGCCTACCAGCTGAGGTAACGTCGCAGCACGGCCGCCTCGGCGTCCAGCCGGTCGGCCCGGTCGTGGCGCTCCAGCCGGCGGTACTCCAGCGCGGCGCCGTCGCGGTCGGCGATCTCGGAGTAGAGCACGCGGTTGACCGTGGCGTCGTCCAGTCGGCGCCGTGGCACCTCGGCGGCGCCCAGTCCGAGCAGCGGTGGATCGATGCTGGAGCGCGCCGGCGCGGTGACCGCCTCGGCGTTGTCGATCGCTCCGAGCAGCGACCGGAGTGCCGCCGTGGCGGCCCGGTCCCGCGCCCGCATGGCGCCGCGCAGGTCGGCCGCCAGCTGTGCCCGCAGCCGCACGAGCCGGGCAGGGTGCTCAGGGTCCTCGACCACGGTGCCTCCGTCCACGCCCGTCGGTGTGTCGACGGACGAGCCTACGTTGGCGTTGGGTGGCGCACAGGTCGGACGGTCGCGACGGCTACGATCGGGTGCAGTGACGTTGGACACGGAGCCGGCCCCGGCACGCGGCGACGCCCCGTCTCCGGCGGGTCGCCGGGTGACGGTGCGCCGCGCCCTCCGCGTCGGTTGGATCGTTCTGCTGGTCGCCGCCCTGGTACTCGCGCTGCGGTCGCGCTGGAGCGAGGTCGCAGCCGACCTCGCGACGCTCGACATCGGGTGGCTGGTCGCCGCCGCACTCGCAGGCCTGATCGGTCTGGGCCTGAGCGCCGGCATCTGGCACACGATGCTCATCGGCATCGGCGAACCGCTGCCGGTCGGTGCGTCGCTGCGGGTCTTCTACGTCGGGCAGGTCGGCAAGTACCTGCCGGGGGCGGTCTGGCCGGCGGTCACCCAGGCTGCGCTGGCGCGGGACCACGGCGTCGCGCCGCGGGCGACGGTCTCGGCGATCACGTTGTTCCTGTGGGTGCACCTCGTGACCGGCGCGGTGGTGGGAGTGGCCGTGCTGGCGGCGACCGGCGTGCTGCCGCGCTGGTTGCTGGTCGGCGTGCCGTTCCTGCTGGCCCTGCTGGCTCCACCGGTGCTGCGGTGGTGTCTGCAGCGACTGCTCCGCCTCGCCCGCCGAGAGCCGTTGCGGGCGCTGCCCGACGGCCGCCACCTCATGGCCGCCTGTGCCTGGGCGCTCGGCATGTGGGCCGCGTACGGCGTGCACCTGCACGCCGCGACCGCTGCCGTCGGCCAGCCGGTGGGCCTGTGGCGCGGCGCGGGGGTGTTCGCTGCAGCGTGGGTCGTCGGGTTCGCGCTGCTCGTGGCCCCCGCCGGCGTCGGACCACGGGAGGCGGCGATGGTCGCGTTGCTGCCGCTCGATGCCGCCACGGGCTTGCTGGTCGCGCTCGTGTCGCGCCTGATCATGACCGGCGCTGATGCGGCGTGGGCCGTCGCGACGGGCGTGCGGCCGTCGCTGGTGCGGCCGTCAGCCGCGTCACGTCGACCTGGTACCCAGCAGGCGCCTCCGACGGCGACGACGGGCGACGGTTCCTAGCGCCAGGCCAGTGACCGCGACGCCGCCTCGGCGAGGTCGCCGGCGCTGTTGCCGGCACGGCTGCCGAGCTTGGCGATCGCAGCGCCGAGCAGTTGGCATGCCGCGCTGTCGGTGCGGTCGACGCCGTGCAGTTGCAGGGACTCCAACGCCCACTCGAGCGTGCGTGTCGCGTCCTGCGACAGCTGCGCGCACCGCACGAGCCGGTCGACGGCCGGGTGGTTCGCGGTGGCCGTTGCACCGTCGAGGTGTCGTGCGGCCATGCGGGCCTGCGTGATGAGCGAGGCACGAACGCTTGCCATGCTTCAGATGCTCCGTACTTGAAGGTCGAACGGGGGGTGGGTGGGACCGTCGGGTTCAGTTCCGACGCGCCCAGGTGATGGTCCACGGCAGTGGCTTCTCCACTGCCCGGATGCCGCCCACCTGACTGACGAACTTCAGGAACGACGGCGTGGACCAGTGGTTGAGGTGCCCGGGGGTGTTGCCCCAGTCCTGCACGTGGCGGCCCGCCAACAGGTTGCCCGCCCGGAAGATCGGTTCGCGTGGGACCGACAGCACAAGGTGCCCATCGGTCACGCGGGCCATCTCGGCCAGGCCGATGTGGGGATCGGCCAGGTGCTCCATGACCTCGACCGCGACCACGACGTCGAACGCGCCGTCGGCGAAGGGCAGCCGACCGGCGTCGCCGTGCACGTAGCGCGGGCCGGGGTGCTCACGCCACCAGCCGCGCAGGTCGGCGTCGGGCAGGTCGAGCGCGGTCACGTCGGCCCAACGCTGCTGCAGGCGCTTGGCGATCATGCCTTCGCCACACCCCACCTCGAGCACGCGTCCACGAGGAGCCTCGGCCAGCACGCGGTCGAGGATGCCGTCGAGGCGCGCCAGGAACCGGTTGGTGAGGAAGCGGATCGCCGGGTTGGCCGACCCGTACTTGTGGTGGTGGTTGCCGGTCACGACGTCGGGCGTCTCGGGCGCGGACTCCGGCGCGCCGGCCGGTGGCACGGTCTCAGTCATGGCGGTTCGTCCGCACGATCAGGTCGGCGAGCAGGCCCAGGCTGAACAGGATCAGGCCGCTGAGCACCAACATCGTGGCGTTGCCGGTGATGCGCAGCGACTTCGTGAAGATGTCGAAGATGATCTTGCCGGTGCCCAGCGTGAGCAGCGTCAACGCGACGGGCGCGAACACACGCAGCGGTTCGAAGTAGGTCACCATCCGCACGACCTGCAGGATGTAGCGGTAGGCGTCCTTGATCGGGTGGAAGTGGGACCGTCCCGCCCGCGGCGCGTACGCGATCGGGAGGTACTCGACCAGCAGGCCGTTCGCCAGGAACGCGAGCGTGATCGTCGTCACGCAGGAGAACCCAGCGGGCAGCAGCCCCAGGTACGGCAGCGCGTGCTCGCGGGAGAACGCGCGCAGACCCGAGTTCAGATCGGGGATCCGACTGTCCGACAGGTACTCCGCCAGGCGTCGGATGAGCCACTTCGCGGGCACGCGCAGGAACTTGTAGGTGCCCTCCTCCGACGTGCGGGCGCCGACGACCTGGTGGGCGTGGCCCTCGACCAGGTGGTCGACGAGTTCGGGGATCCGCTCGTTGGGATACGTCATGTCGGTGTCGGTCCACACGACGTACCGGCCGGCGGCCTCGAGCGTGCCGATCCGCCGCGCGGTCCCCGACCCGCGGTTGGTGGGGAAGCGCAGCAGGCGCACGAAGGGCATGCCCTCCACGCGGTCGCCGGTGCCGTCGGTCGAGCCGTCGTCGACGACGAGGATCTCGAATGCGTAGTCGGTCGCCTTCAGCGCTGCCGAGATGCGTTCGACCTCCGCGACGACGTGTCCCGCCTCGTTGTAGGCGGGCAGCACGACGGTGACGTCGAGCGTGGGTCGAGCTTCAGCCATGCGGCAGCCGGTGGGGACGGGGATGGACGGCGCCACGGAAGCATAGCGGTCACGACCATCCGCCGTTCGCCTGCCAGGGCTACGATCACCCGCCGTGAGGTACAGGCGCGCACTCGGAATCGCCGGTGTCCTGGTGGCCGCCGGCGTGGTTCTCGTGGTCGGCGAGATCGTCGCCGCCCGTGGTCGCACATATCTGGTTGACGTGCCGTTCACGTTGGAGCGCACGGTCGGGATGCCGGCCGCCGGGGCGCCGCCGTTGGAGCTGCGGGTGCTGGGTGACTCCACCGCCGCGGGCGTCGGAACCGATCGCGCACGCGACGCATTGCCGTCGTTGCTGGCCGAGCGCGTCGCGCGGCGCACGGGCAGGGCGGTGCACGTCGTCGGACACGGCCGGTCGGGGGCACGGACGGGCGATCTGGCGGAAGGGCAGATCCCGCGCGCCGACGACGCCGACGTGGTCGTCATCGTGATCGGCAGCAACGACGTCATCCACGCGACCGACCCGTGGCGCATGCGCCGGCACACCATCGAGATGCTCGACGAGGCGACCGCGAACGGTGCGCCGGTGGTGCTGGGTGGCATCCCGCGGTTCTACGGAGTCGGCGCCCTCGCCGAGCCGTTGCGTTCGATCGTCGACGGCTATGCGGCCGTGCTCCGCGACGTGCAACGCGACGTGGCAGCCGAACATGCACAGGTCACGTTCGTCGACATCGCCGCGCTCGCCAGTCCGCGGTTCCTCGGGGTACCCGAGTCGATGGCCAGCGACGAGTTCCACCCGAGCACGGTCGGCTACGGCTTCTGGGCCGACGCATTGGCGCCGGCGGTCGTTGCGGCCGGTCGCGCAGGCGGCGTCGAGACCTGACGTGGCCGTGCGCCTGCATGGCCGCCGCCGGACGTGCAACGCTTCGATGGTCCCACGGGTCTACCGTTGTCGTGCCACGCCAGCCGACCCACAGGGAGCGCACCGTGGAGCAGTTCGACGCCGTCGTGATCGGGGCCGGACAGGCCGGGCCCGGCGTCGCGGCCGCCTACGCCGCGCAGGGCAGGCGGGTCGCGATGACCGAGGTCGATCGCGTGGGCGGCACGTGCCTCAACCATGGCTGCCGGCCCACCAAGGCGATGCGGGCCAGTGCCCGTATCGCCCACCTGGCGCGTCGGGCGGGTGACTACGGGGTGCGCACCGGAGACATCAGTGTCGACTTCGCCGCGGTCATGCGTCGCATGCGCGACATGATCGACGACATGCGGTCCGGCATCGAGGAGTGGCTGGCCGGGGAGGACAACATCGAGGTGTTCGCGGGGGCGTCGTCGTTCGACGGCACCGACGACGGCCTGCACCGCGTGCGGACCGGCGACGCGGTCATCGCCTCGGAACGCGTGTACATCGACACCGGCGCACGGGCGACAGTCCCGCCGATCGACGGCATCGACGACGTCGACGTCATGACCGAGGTCGAACTGCTCGCGCTCGACGAGTTGCCGTCGCACCTGCTCGTGGTCGGCGGCGGCTACATCGGTCTGGAGTTCGGGCAGATGTTCCGGCGCTTCGGTGCGGACGTGACGATCCTCGCCGGCGGCGGCGTGGCTGGACGCGAAGACCCCGAGGTCTCGGCTGCACTGGCTGACATCCTCACCGGCGAGGGGGTGCGCCTCGTCGAGGGGCGCGCGTCGCGGATGCGTCCGCACGACGATGGCGTCGCGATCGCGGTGGGCGCCGAGGAGGTGGTGGGCAGCCACGTGCTCGTCGCCACCGGTCGGGCGCCCAACGCCGACCGCATCAACGCCGACGCCGTCGGACTGGAGCGCGACGACCGGGGCTACGTGCGGATCAACGGTCGGTTCGAGACATCGGTGCCCGGCATCTGGGCGCTCGGGGACGTCAACGGCCACGGTGCCTTCACCCACACGGCATACCACGACACGGCGATCCTGCTGGACCAGGAGCGCACCGTCGACGGTCGCATCACGACGTACGCGATGTTCACCGATCCGCCGCTCGGCCGGGTCGGCATGACCGAAGCGCAGGCGCGTGACAGCGGTCGTCAGGTCCTGCAGGCACAGTTGCCGATGTCGTCGATCAGCAGGGCGAGGCTCGATGGTGAGACGGAGGGTCTCATGAAGGTCCTCGTCGATGCCGAGACCGAGGAGTTTCTCGGCGCGGCGTTCCTCGGCATGCACGGCGACGACCTGGCCCAGGTCATCGGGTTCGCGATGCAGGCGGGTGTGCGCTACCCGCAGGTGCGCGACGCGCTGCCGATCCACCCGACGGTCGCCGAGTTCGTTCCCACGCTGCTCGGCGCGCTCGAACCGCTCGACTGAGGAGCCGGCCACCGTGCGGACCTCGCCCTCGCCAGTGCCGCGGCGCGCGTTCGCCCATGCGTCGCCTGCACCCGGGCGTCGGGCGCGCGTTGGAGATCATCGACGTGACTAGCAGCGCCGCACATCGTGCTCGGCACGCTGAACGTCAGGAGCCCGCCGCGCTGAGCAGGCGTGCCTCGATGTCGGGGTCGAGGCCGACCGGCTGGATGTAGGCGCGATCGGGTGGCACCGGCGGCGCGTCGAGCGACTGCAGCCACGCCGACGTGTCGGCGACGGTCTCGTACACGGGCCGGCAGTGCAGGCCGTCGCTGACCGCCTTCGACACGTCCGCGCCATGCATTGCGTCATGGTCCTCGCCGGGCGGCAACCAGATCGGCAGGTCGGTCCACGGCTGGACATCGGCGGCGAGGATCGGCTCCGGCGGCGTCCACCGCAACTCTGCGTCGCTGTCGGTCACCGCGACGCACGCCTCCAGCACGTCGCGCATGGAGGCGTGACCGACGGGGCTGACGACGTCGTAGGGACCGCCGAAGCCGTGCTCAGCCGTGTCGAGGACGAACGCGGCGAGGTCGCGCGCGTCGATGAACTGCACGCCGTTGTCCGCGGGCCCCGGCGCGAGCACCGGGCCACCGCGGGCGATGCGGTGCAGCCACCACGGCAGCCGGCCGATGTCCTCGCGGGGCCCGAGGATCAACCCCGCGCGTGCGAACAGCGCCCGGTCGCCGAATGCCGCCAGTGCGGCGAGCTCGCCGCCGCGCTTGGCCCGCTGGTAGTTGACGTCACCGTCATCGGGCGACGCGTCGCACATGGGCAGGTCCTCGGCGCCGCGCGCCGGCATCGGCCACCGGTAGACCGATCGACTGGAGACGTACACGTACCGGTCGACGCGGTCGACGAGCACGGCTGCCGCGTCGCGAACTGCCGATGGCGCGGACGCCCAGGTGTCGACGACCACGTCCCAGATGCCGTCGTGCAGTGCGGCGAGACCGCCGGATGACGTCCGGTCGCCCGTCAACGAGGTCACGCCGGCGGGTGCCGGCTGCGTGCCGCGGTTGAGGACCGTCACGTCCCAGCCGCGGGCGAGCGCGTCGTCGATGACGGCGGGTCCGACGAAGCTGGAACCTCCGAGGATGAGCAGTCGCTGAACCATGTGACGACAATATCACATTTGATATATCGCAACGCGACGGGTCGTGCATCGGACCCGCAGGTGCGCACGATGACGCCGATGTCACACAGCGCTCGCGCGTCGGTGCAGCCGACGCATCAGCACGACGGTGCAGACCAGCGACACCGCGACACCGACGACCGCCGCCGACACGGCGGCGGAAGGCGTCGCGGCCCACGACGTCCACAGCACCCATGACGTGGGTAGCGGCACGAACGCCCACCGGGCGGGACCGTCCATGAACCACGTCGCCAGCGGCAGGTACAGCGGCAGGCCGAGCCCCTTCATCACCGCCACGCCCTGCACCCGGTTGGTGGCCGTCGCCGCCATCAGCAGCGCCGGCACGACGCTGACCGCGCCTGCGGCGACGGCTGTCGCGGTCGTGCCGGCCGCGCCCGCCGGGTGCGGCACGCCGTCGAGCGGCAGCATCGCCGCCAGTGCGGTCGTCGTCAGCAGCGCCGTCACGCCCAGGCGGTAGGCCAGCAGCGTGGACAGTCCGGCACGCGTGACGTGCAGGGGGCCGAACAGTCCGGCGTCACGGTCCTCGAGCATGAGCAGGCCGGTCAGTGATCCGAACACCACAGGCGTGTGGACCACCAGCAGCAGTCCCTCGATCAGCGGGAGGTGCGGGACGAGTGCGACACCGTGCCGTTGTCGTGCCCACTCGGCGCCCACCGATGCGACCAGACGCGTGACACCTGTGAGCAACGGCACGCTGACCACCAGCGCCACCAGCATGCCGTCGCGCACCAGCGTCCGACGATCGGCGCGAGCGAACGATCGGATCGCCGTCCTCGGCCGATACCGGCGCCCGCGTCCGGGCCACGGCCGCGATGACGGGGACACCTGGACCGACGATGCGGGTCGCGTTGCCGCCGACGACCGTCGTGGCGCGCGTACGATCCACGCCGCCGTGACGACGGTCCACAACGTCAGCCAGGCGATGCCGCTCCACGTCGTCCGACCGAGCAGAAGGTCGACGGCGCTCGTCACCGGCGATGCATACAGCGCCGGTGATGTCGTCAGGCCGGCCAGGTGCGCCAGCGCGGGTGCGATCAGCGGCGCGGCAACGAGCGGCGCACGCATGAGCACGTCGGTCAGCGTCGCCGACGTCGCGGTCACCGCGTACGCAGTCAGACCGAGCAGCGCGGCGAGCAGCGCGACACCGGCGATCCGCGGTGGGACGTTCGCGACGCCCGCGCCGAGACAGACACCCAACCCGGCCGTGATCGACAGACCGGTGATCATCGCGATGCGCGCCGTGACACGCTCGCCCGGCCGGACCGGCGTCACGTGCAGGGCCGCCTCGATACCCTCCAGCCGCTCCAGCACCAGCAGCGCCGGAACGAACAGGAAGCCCAGTGCTGCGACGTCGGTCAGCAGCACGATTGCCGCTGCCGTGCTGCGCGCCGGGGCCGGCACCACCCGCACGACGGCGATCCAGAGCCCGGTGACCACCGCTGTGGCGGCGACCACGCCGAACCGCCACAGCAGTCGCGCCTCGGTGCGGGCCAACCGGCCGACGCGCTCCCGCCCTCCGCGTCCGGGGCCGCGGCTGGTGTGAGGTGAGACCCGCCCGGTGAGCGCGGTCACAGCCGCCGTCCGGTGATGTCGACGAACACGTCGTCCAGCGTCGGCTCGGTGGTGTGCACCGTCTCGACGTCGGGGTTGGCCAGCGCCGCGACCAGGTCGTCCCGGTCACCGTCCAGCGAGAACGTCCGGCTGTGCACCTGTCCGCTGTCCCGGTACTCGACGCGAACCCGGCGGTTGCGGTCGCGCATCGTCAGGGTGCGCGGGGTGTCGCACGCAGCGATGCATCCGTCGACCACGAACGCCACGCGGTCACACAGCAGGGCCGCCGTCTGCATGTCGTGGGTGGTCAGCAGGATGGTCGTGCCGCGGTCGTGCTCGGCCGCGATCAGCGTCCGGATGCTCCGGGCGGTGACGGGGTCCAGTCCGCTGGTGGGCTCGTCGAGGAACAACAGGCTGGGGCCGTGCAGCATCGCGCGCGCCAGGTTGAGCCGGACGCGCATGCCCTTCGACAACGTGCCGACCGCCTGACCCCCGGCTGCGGCGAGCCCGACGGCCTCGAGCAGCTCGTCGATGTCACGGGGCTCGGTCGCGTGCAGCAGCCCGAAGTGCGACAGGTCCTCGCGGACCGTCAGTCGCGCATAGCCGGCTGGCAGTTCGAAGCTGACCCCGATGTGGTCATAGAGCTCGCGCCCCCACGACTGCAGGTCGCGTCCGAGGATCGTGACCGTGCCCGTCCACCCCTCCAGCAGGCCGGTCAGGATCTGCTGGGTGGTCGTCTTGCCGGCGCCGTTCGGTCCGAGGAACCCCAGGATCTCGTTGTCGTGCACCGTGAAGCTCATGCCGTCGACCGCTGGGCGCGACGCCCGGGGATAGGTGAAGCGCAGGTCCTCGACCACGACCGCCACCCGGTCGCTGACCATGTCAGGCGTACTCCACCGTGGATGCCGCACCGTCCCGCAGCGTGGCGTGGGTCGCGAACACGTCGGTCAACAGGTCTGCCAGCGGTCGGCGGCCGTCGTCGCGCTGCCACGCGTCGACCGCCACCTCGAGCAACGAACCCGCCACCGCCACGACGATCCGCGCCCGGTCCGTCGGCACGCCACCCTCCGTGAACACCTCGGCGAGGGCGGTTCGCAGTGCACGGGCGTTGCGGTCCGCGGCCGCCAGCAGTGCCGGCTCCGCGTAGATCAGGCGCGCGCGGTCGAGCGCGATGTCGCGTTCGCGGTCGTAGACGTCATCGAGTAGGTCGACGAGCGCGTCCCGCACGGCGTCGAGTGGGGCGTGCGTCGCGAGACGATGCGCGACGGCGGACAGGATCGGCGGGTCGAACTCGTCCCAGATGACCAGCGATTCCTTCGTTCCGAACCAGCGGTAGACGCTCATCGGTGACACCTCGGCGACGGCGGCGATCTCCTCGACCGTCACCGCGTCGAAGCCCTGCTCGCGGAAGCGTTGGAGCGCGACACGCTGCACCCGCTTCATCGCGTCCAGCCGCTTGCGCTCGCGGAGCGAGGCGGGTCGGTTTGCGTTAGTGACTACCATGAGATAGTAGCTTACAGTTGCTGACCATCGTGCGCTGTGATGGGCGTGGCCCGACTGCCGGTCGCGGGAGTTGCTGAGCAGCTCGCCACGCGGTCCGGCCTCCTCGGAGTACGGACCTGGGGGTTGTCGTAGGTCAGCATCTTCAGGGTCAGCGCCGGCGCCGGACCGTTGCAGCGTGCGCCGGTGTCGGTGCGGCCCACCGTGCCTCGCCGCGGACAGTCGTTGCGTTCGTTCGCGGTGGTCACGACGGGGGCAGGATGGAACCGATGACGACAAGGGGCTCCGCCGTGCCAGTGATCGAGCCGACCGAGCTGTACCACCTCGATGACATGCTCCCCCACCAGGACCGCGCCGTGAAGGACCGTGTGCGGGTATGGTGCGACAAGGAGGTCGTGCCCTACGCCAACGCGCGTTGGGAGGCGGCGGAGTCGATGACCGACCTGCTGCCCGGCATCGTGGAGCTCGACATCGCCGGCGGGACAACGACGGGTTACGGGTGTGCCGGCCTGTCACAGCTCGCCAACGGGCTGGTCTCGTTGGAGCTGGCGCGCGCTGACGGCAGCTTCTGCACGGTCTTCGGCGTGCACTCGGGCCTGGCCATGGGCACCATCGCCATGTTGGGCTCCGACGAGCAGAAGCAGCGCTGGCTTCCGTCGATGGCACGTATGGAGAAGCTGGGCGCGTTCGGGCTGACCGAACCGGAACACGGCTCGGACGCGGTGGCGCTCGAGACCCGCGCCAGGCGCGACGGCGACCGCTGGGTGCTCGACGGCCGCAAGCGCTGGATCGGCCTCGGCGACCGGGCCGACATCGTCATCGTGTGGGCACGTGACGACGATGGCGACGTCGGCGCGTTCATCGTCGAGCACCCCGACGGGCGCAAGGTCGACGGGTTCAAGGCCGAGGTGATCACCGGGAAGATGGGCCGCCGGGCCGTGCTGCAGTCGGACCTGTGGTTCGATGGGGTCCGCATCCCCGCCGAGAACCGACTTGTGCTCGCGAAGTCGTTCAAGGACACGCAGGCGTTCCTCGGCAAGAGCCGCATGGGGGTGGCGTGGGAGGCGGTCGGCCACGCAGAGGCCGCGTACACGTACGCGCTGCAGTACGTGATGGAGCGGGAGCAGTTCGGCCGCTCGATCGCGAGCTTCCAGCTGATCCAGGACAAGCTCGCGCGGATGGTGGCCGAGATCACCGGCATGCGCCTGATGTGCATGCGGATGGCGGAGCTCGCGGCCGAGGGTCGGGCGACGGGACCCGTCGCGTCAGTCGCCAAGATGCACTGCGCCGCGACCGCCCGGACCGTGTGCCAGGACGCCCGCGACATCATGGGCGGCAACGGCCTGCTGATCGAGTACCAGGTCGGCCGGCACCTGGCCGATGTCGAGGTGACCTACACCTACGAGGGCACTGACACCATTCAGGCACTCATCGTTGGCCGTGAGATCACGGGTATGCAGGCGTTCGCCAACTGACGTGCTCCGCGGCGCGCCGCCGCGATCCGCGCGCGGCCGCCGTGGGATACTTCCTCGTATGACCGAGGCCGAGGTGCAGGAACTGCTCGACGCGCTCCCGGGGACGAGGCTGTTCGTCGCGTCGGAGGAGAACGGCTCGCCGGAAGCGGCCTGGGGTGACACGTTCTGCTACTACGACCCCGATGGCACCAACGACCAGAAGTGGCCCTTCGCGACCATAGTCACACACGACACACTCGGGTGGGACGAGGTCTCCCATCTCGATCGGCCCGACGCCTTCCGGCTGAACCTGCATGTGGGTCGAACGCACGTCCCCCCGGCCAGCGACGACATCGACTACAGCGGCAGCAACGCCGTCCTTCCCCACCCGCAGTACGCCGCCCAGGGCTGGGTGGCCATCGTCAACCCGACCGACCGTGACAAGGTCGCGCGGATGGCGTCGCTCGCCCACGATCGCGCCGCGGCGCGGAAGCGGGGCTGACCCTCGCGGCTCCGGGCGGGTGCCGGGACTGCGCTCTGCTCGACCGAGGTGTTCCAGCAGAGCCGTTCGCAAGGCGGAGGTGAACTGCGTGATGGGATGCCATCCTCGACCAGCGCCTGCTTGAAGGGCTGCACGGCGGGATGCGGGTCGCGCCATCGGCCCGTCGCGGACATGGCGGTGGCGCGATTCCAAGATGCGGCTACCCATCAGGATCATCGGGGGTCACGGAGCCGATCCTCCCAACACCTCGGTACGGGACGCGCGATCGTGCGGTCGACCCCGAACCTGATCATGTGTCGCCACTCCGAGAGTCGGCTGACACCAACGGTCGGTGGTTGGCTCGAGCGTGCTGACCGGCGGTCACGGCCGGTTCGGGAGGAGGCTGTGGCCGGTACCGCCCACAGTCGGTCGGCGGTGGAGTGCTGACGCGGGGTACCGTCGGTGGGTGCCATCCACCACAGCGCAGGCCGTCGATGCGGCTGAGCGGTCCGTCCGCGAGTTGCTCGTCGACCCGACGTTCGGGCGCTACTTCGCGGGCAACCTGATCTCCAACTGCGGCAACTGGATCCAGAACGTGTCGGCCGCGACAGCGGTGTTCGCGATCACGCGGTCGGCCACGCTGACCGGGGTCGTCTCGGGCGCGCTGTGGTTCGGCTCGCTGGTGCTGCAGCCCTACGCCGGAGCGGTCAGCGACCGCGTCGACCGACGTCGCATGCTGCTGGTCGGCCAGACGCTCTCGCTGATGGCCTCGGCCACCCTCGCCGTCTGGACCTGGCTGGTCGGGGTCGACGGCCTGCCCGGACCTTGGCCGATCATCGGTGCCACGGTCGTGATCGGGATCGGGCAGGCCATTGCGATCCCGGCGATGCAGGCACTCGTGCCGGCGCTCGTCCCCCCCGTCGATCTCGACCAGGCCATCGCGCTCAACTCAGTGACCTTCACGCTGGGACGCGCGATCGGACCCGGGCTCGCGGCCGGCGTGCTGCTGTTGGGTGGACCGCGACTCGGGTTCGTCGCGAACGCCATGACGTTCGTCCCACTGGTCGTCGTGCTGCTGCTCATCCGTCAGCGCCAGGTCGAGCGCTCCGGCGACACCGACGGTTCGGTGCGCGAGGTGCTGCGCCTGGTGCGCGGTGACCGGAACCTGCTCGTGCTGCTGGCGGCGACGACCACGATCGGCTGGACCAGCGACCCGATCAACACGTTGACGCCGCCGATGGCGGACCTGCTCGGCGCGGGCGAGGCCGCCGTCGGCGTGTTCGTCGCCTGCTTCGGTGGCGGCGCGGCGCTGCACAGCCTGGTGCTGCGCCGGTCCCGCCAGCGACTTGGACAGGACCGTCTCGGCGTCTGGGGTCTCGCGGGGTTCGGCTGCGGCATCATCGGGTTCGCCGTCAGTCCCAGCGTGTGGGTCGCGGCGGGCGCACTGCTGGTCGCCGGGTTCTGCTTCCTCGGTGCGATCACATCCGTCACGACCCGCATGCAGCGCAGCATCGACGAGGACGTCCGCGGCCGGGTGATGGCGCTTTGGGGCGTCACCTTCCTGGGCAGCCGGCCGATCTCGGCGATCGTCAACGGCGGGCTCGCCGATCTCACAGGACCGCGCTTCGCGACCGCGACCGCCGCATGCGCCGCACTCGCGGGCGCGATGCTGCTCGTGTGGGACCGCCGCTACCGCGAACGCACCGCCGCGGTCGCGCACACGTCGGCGGCGTACGCTGCGTCGGCACCGGACGCCGAGCGAGGAGCCTGACCGGTGGGTGCGCCGATCGATCCGATCGATCTCGTGGATGTCGACGCGCTGCTGTCCGGCGACGAGCGGCGCTGGCGTGACAGCACGCGTGAACTTGTGCACGCCCACGTTCTCGATGACGTCGAGGCCTGGCACGACCGTGAGCACTTCCCCACGGAGCTCATCGAGCCGATCGCCGCTGCCGGGCTGCTCGGCATGCACCTCGACGGCTACGGGTGCGCTGGCGCGTCGGCGGTGTCGTACGGGTTGGCCTGCATGGAGCTCGAGGCCGGCGACAGCGGCATCCGCAGCTTCGTGTCGGTGCAGGGCTCGCTGGCCATGCACGCGCTGTGGCGGTACGGCTCCGACGAGCAGAAGGACCGGTGGCTGCCTGACATGGCATCCGGTCGTGCCGTCGGCTGCTTCGGGCTGACCGAGCCGACGGCCGGGAGCAACCCCGCACAGATGCGCACCCGTGCCAGGCGTGACGGTGGCGACTGGATCCTCGACGGCCACAAGCGGTGGAGCACGAACGGCACCATCGCCGACGTCGCCATCGTGTGGGCGCACACCGACGACGGCGTGCGTGGGTTCGTGGTGCCCGCCGAAGCCGACGGGTTCGCGTCGATGCCGATCACCGGTAAGCGTTCGCTGCGCGTGTCGGCGGCGTCGGAGCTGCACCTCGACGGGGTGCGCCTGCCGGGCGCTGCCGTCCTGCCCGGTGCCGAGGGGATGAGTGGGCCGCTGCACTGCCTCGAGGAGGCCCGCTACGGCATCGTCTGGGGTGCGTTGGGGGCGGCGCGCTCGTGTCTGGAGGCTGCGGTCGCGCACGCCACGACCCGCGAGCAGTTCGGACGACCGATCGGCGCATTCCAGCTCACGCAGGCCAAGCTCGTCGACATGGCGCTCGAGCTCAGCAAGGGCCTCCTGCTGGCCGTGCACCTCGGCCGGCGCAAGGACGCGGGCGACCTGGTGCACGTGCAGACCAGTCTCGGCAAGCTCAACAGCACGCGCGAGGCGCTCGAGATCGCGCGGACGGCGCGCAGCATCCTGGGCGGCGACGGGATCACTGACCGCTTCCCGGTGATGCGCCACATGCAGAACCTCGAGACGGTCATCACCTACGAGGGCACGGCCGAGATGCACACCTTGATCGTGGGTGAGGCGATGACCGGCCTGCGCGCGTTCACGTAGCATCACGCCCGTGACGCCCGTCCCGACGATCGTCGACGCGGCCCGCGCGTACCGCGCCGGTGAGCTGTCGCCCGTGGAGGTGGCCGACGCCTGCCTCGATCGCATCGTGGAACGTGACGGGACGATCAGGGCGTTCGCCGAGGTCACCGCCGAACGCGCGCGATGGCAGGCACGGCAGGCGGCCACTGAGCTCGCCGACGACCCGGACGGCCACCGACCGCTGCTCGGCATCCCAGTAGGCGTCAAGGACATCGTCGACGTCGCAGGCGTCCCCACGCGGGCGGGGATCGACGGGCTCGATGCACGACCTGCGACCGCGGACGCCGTCGTCTGGCGGCGCCTTGCGGCGGCGGGCGCGGTCCTGATCGGCAAGACCGCCACGCACGAGCTCGCCTACGGCGTCGCCACACCGCCGGTGCGCAATCCGGCCGATCTCGACCGGATGCCCGGCGGATCATCCGGCGGCTCCGCAGCGGCGCTCGCCGCGGGCATGTGCCTTGGCGCGGTCGGCACCGACACGGCCGGGTCGATCCGCATCCCCGCCGGCCTGTGCGGCGTGGCGGGACTCAAGCCCACGCGCGGCTGGTGTCCCACGGACGGTGTCCTGGCGCTGTCGCCGACGTTGGATCACGTCGGACCGATGGCCCGGACGGTCGGCGATCTCGCACCGCTGCTGGCCGCGATGGCCGACCGTCCCGTCACCGCCGACGCGTCGTCGCTCGCAGGCATGCGGGTGGGTCTGGCCGTCACGGAGACGCTGTGGACGTCCGCCGTGCGGGTCGCGTTCGCGTCGGTGGCCGACACGCTCGCCGCACATGGGGCAGTGGTCGTCGAGGTCGACACGCCGTCGTTTGCGGTGGCGCGGTGGCACGCCGATCGGATCATCGGTGTCGAGGCCGGCGTCATGCACGCCGACCTGCTGGACGCGTCGAGCGGCGGGCTATCGGCGACGACACGAGATCGCCTGGCATCGGCCGACCGCATCGACGGCCCGACCTACTTCCGAGCCGCGGCGCACGCGAAAGCGGTGCGCGCCGGGTTCGAGCGCGCCCTCGGATCGGTCGACGTGCTGCTCGCCCCCGGCGTCGCCTCGACGGCACCGGCCTATGGCGCCGAGGGTGTGGAGGTCGACGGCCGTTGGCGTCCCCTCGGCCACGTGCTGTGCCACAACATGGCCGCGGCCAACCTCGCAGGTCTGCCGGCCGCCGCGGTGCCAGCCGGGCTCGCGGACGACGGGCTGCCGGTGAGCGTGCAGCTGATCGGTCCGTCGGGCAGCGACAGCAGGCTGCTCTCGATGGCGGAGGCGTTGCGGATCGTCGCAGACCGGGGCTGACGGGCCGCGATCGAATGCGGCTGGCGATGTGGCAGCGCTCGACGCCGGACCCCGATCGTGACGACGACGTCCGCTACCGTTTGACGCGATGTCCACAGGACCGACGACTCCGGCGACGCTGGCGCTCGAGGCCGCCGGCGTCCCGTTCCGCGCCCACCCGTACCACCACGATCCGGACACCGAGAGCTTCGGACTCGAGGCGGCAGCGGTGCTCGGCGTCGAGCTCGAACGGGTGTTCAAGACGCTGATGGCCGACGTGGACGGTGAGCTCGTCGTCGGGATCGTGCCGGTCACGGCGAGGCTGCAGCTGAAGGCGTTGGCCGCGGCGGTCGGCGCGAAGCGCGCGACGATGGCCGACCCTGCCGCCGCCGAACGCCGTACGGGCTACGTCGTCGGAGGCATCAGCCCGCTCGGCCAGAAGCGGCCGCACCGTACGGTCCTCGACGAGACCGCCGCGCTGTTCGACACGATCTATGTCTCGGGCGGACGACGCGGGTTCGATGTCGAGCTCGCCCCCGATGACCTGGTGCGGCTGACGTCGGCCACGCTCGCCGACATCGCCCGCTGATCCGGCTCGGCGACGAGGCGCAGCGTCAGGCCCACGATCACGACGCCGGCGACGCCGACGATCAGCGACAGCCACGCGGGGAACAGCGCGACGAGCATCGCGGCGATCGGCCCGGGTACGAGGATCGCGTGGGCCACCGGGCGCAGATCGGGCGTGTCCGCCATGACGCCACGGTTCCGGTGGTCGGTGTCGCGTCCAGCGGTTCGGCGTCACGCCGTCGCGCCGAACACCTGCCACAGCTCGTCGAGGACCGCCGCGGGATGCGCGTGTGACCGCCGGGCGCCGTCACGCACGGCGGCGTGACGGCCACAGCGTCACGGACGGCTAGCATCTCGGGAGCCGGTCGCCCTTGCTCCACCGCCACCAACGGCGGTGGCACCGTAGACAGCCGCGGCGTCGTGCGGTCTCCGGATCGCGTCTCAGCCCACCCGCACCTGAGGTCCTGATGGCCAGCCCCTTGCCCTCACACCTGTTGACCGTCCTCACACCCGATCAGACCGGGATCATCGCCGGCATCGCCACGCTGCTCGACGAGCTCGACGTGGACCTGCTGGCGCTCAGCCAGACGGTGCTGCACGACTACTTCACAGTGCTCATCAGTGCGCGGTTGCCCGCGGCGGTCGACGTCGATGTGCTGCGCGACAAGGTCCAGGCGCAGATCGGTCCGGACGCCACCGTGGCGATCGTGGCGCACCGCGCCCCGACGGCCGCTGCGGTGGATGCCGACCGCTACGTGCTCACGGCGACCGGCCGTCCCCATCCTGGGCTGGTCCGAACCGTCAGTGCCCTCGTGGCCTCGCGCGGCGGCAACTTCACCGACTTCTACAGTCAGACTTTCGGCGATCGGGTGACCATGGTCGCCGAGGTCGACCTGCCGGCCGACGTCGCGCTCGACCAGCTGCAGATCGACCTCGAGCACGCCACGGCAACGTCGGGCGTGCACGTGCGCATCCAGCACCACCGGCTGTTCGTGGCGACGAACGAGATCGCGTTCCGGCGAGTGCAGCCGTGAACGCGCTCCCGGCGCCGCCGCCCCTCACGACAGGCAGATCATGATCCGGTCCGATCCGATCTTCGACACCATCCGGATGTTCCAGGAGGAGCACCTGGACGTGCGGACCGTCACGTTGGGACTCGACCTGCAGGACTGCTCCAGCCCGGTCGCCCGGCACCTGCGCGACAAGGTGCACGCCAAGATCGTCCGCCACGCCGGCGACCTGGGCCGCGCGACGGCCGACATCGAGCGGCGGTTCGGGATCCCGGTCGTCAACCGGCGGATCGCCGTCTCGCCCATGGCGTCCGTCGCAGCAGGTCACGGTCATGACGATCTGATCGCCATCGCCGGCACCCTCGACGGGGCGGCGGGCGCCGTCGGCGTCGACCTGATCGGCGGCTACAGCGCACTGGTGCACAAGCACAGCACGCCCACGGCCAGGGCGCTGATCGACAGCCTGCCGGAGGCGCTCGCGACGACCGACCGGGTCTGTGCCAGCGTGAACGTCGCCAGCACGCGGGCCGGCATCAACATGGACGCCGTGTTGCAGGCTGGCCGGACTGTGCGGGCGATCGCCGACGCGGACGCCGACCACCACGGGTTCGCCTGCGCGAAGCTGGTGGTGTTCGCCAACATGCCCGACGACAACCCGTTCATGGCCGGCGCGGTCCACGGACAGGGCGAGGCCGACGCCGTCGTCAACATCGGGGTGTCCGGTCCGGGCGTCGTCGCGCGCGCGTTGCAGCGATTGATCGATCACGTGGGGCCCGAGCACCTGACGCTCGCCGACGTGGCCGAGGAGATCAAGATCACCGCGTTCCGCGTCACGCGGGTCGGCGAGCTGATCGGCCGGGAGCTCGCCGAGCGGCTCGGTGTGGCGTTCGGCATCGTGGACCTCTCGCTCGCCCCGACCCCCAAGGTGGGCGACTCGATCGGCGAGATCCTGCAGACGATGGGTGTCGTCGAGGTGGGCGCACCGGGCTCGACCGCTGCGATCGCGCTGCTCAACGACGCGGTCAAGAAGGGCGGCGCGTTCGCGAGCAGCAGCGTCGGCGGGCTGTCCGGGGCGTTCATCCCGGTCATGGAGGACGCGACGCTCGCGCAGGCCGCTGCCGACGGAAGCCTGACGCTGGACAAGCTGGAGGCCATGACCAGCGTGTGCAGCGTGGGCCTCGACATGATCGCGATCCCGGGTGACACGCCCGGCGAGACCGTGGCGGCGTTGATCGCCGACGAGATGGCGATCGGTGTGAGCAACAACAAGACGACGGCGGCACGACTGATCCCGGTGCCGGGCATGACCGCCGGCGATCATGTCAGCTTCGGCGGGTTGTTCGGCGAGAGCGTCGTGCTACCGGTGCGTGGCGTAGCCGGGTCCGACCGGTTCGTCCGCTTCGGCGGGCGCATCCCGGCGCCGGTGCAGAGCCTGCGCAATTGACCCCGCGGGCAACCGTCGTCCGCTGCGCACGCCCTGGATGAGCGTGTGCTGTCGTGGCTGGTCGGCCGTGGCGAGCAGCTGTGCCGTGGGATGACGGGCCCGGGGATGGCCGTTGGAATGCGCGAGCCAGGTTCCAGCCGACCTCTGGGACGCCGCCCAGAAGGTCGCGTCGGGGTGATGGCATGCACCCGACGCGTCTCGATCAACTCTTCATCGTGGTCGACGGTCGCGGTGGGTCAGGACTGCAGAGGAGCCGATAGCACACACCCCAGTATCACTGCTGGCCTCCACCGAGGATCTACCGGCGTCCCCGCTAGCCCGGCTGTTCGTCCCGGAGCGCGCGAACGGTTGACGCTGCCGAGCGGCGTCAGCGACATCACGCCACCCGCGCGCTGACAGGGTGTGAACGTGTCGGGCGGGCGCATGGTGGTGAAGCTGGCACCAGTGACCTACTCTGTCCCGCCTCCGAGACGAGTGGTCCAGGGGTCGACATGAAGCTCCATCGCGGTGCCAGTCCATCCGTCATCGCTGCGACGGCCTACTACTTGACGGCGACGGACAGTCGCTCAGATCCTCTCGTCCGCCACCATCTCTTGGCCCTGGCGGCGTTCGATGACAGCCGGTTGCGCGACGCTCACACCTATTGTGACCGTCGCGTCGACAGGTCCCGCGACCCGAGCCACGACCTACGCGCGCTGGACGTAATCGACGACGCGCTCCTGCACCTGCACAAGCGCTGAGCCGGTAGGACCGGCAGTCGGGCGCACCAGCAGTTGCAGCATGAATGGACTCGCACACGACAACCATACGCATCGAGGACGGCCTTGCTGCCGTCGCCGAATGGGAAGCCGAGCAAGGCCGGCTGACCGCCGACGAACGCGCCATGGCCGACCGCCAGCTCGATGCGCTCATCGGCCGACCGCTGCCGCACAGCACGTGATCATCTACGACACCGGCGCGCTGGTCGCCGGCGAACGCAACGACCGGCCGATGTGGGCGTTGCATGACGCGGCGCTGCGCCGCGGGATCACACCCATCGTACCGGCGGGTGCGCTCGCACAGGCCTGGCGCGGCGGTCCACAGGCACGGCTGTCGCAGTTGCTCCGCGGCTGTGTCACCGAACCCTGGACGAGCCGCTGGCCCGTGACGTGGGGTCGCTCTGCGCGACCGCCGACACCTCCGACATCGTCGATGCGTCGGTCGCCCTCATCGCGAGGTCCCGACAGGCGACGATCGTGACGTCTGACGAACCCGACATCAGACACCTCGCCGCCTCAGCAGGCGCCACACTCGTCATCCACCAGATGTAGTGGTGCCGGCGATCCCGGTAGCGGCAGTCCAAGTCCGTACTTCCTCTGTACTTCGGGCTGCTCGTCATGGTCAGGCCGTGGACGGCGTTGGATCTTCGCGTCGACGGGGGCCGGCGCGTGGACGGACGTGGTCAGGACGACCGCGGTCGGGGGCTGAGCGGGCGTCCCGGTCCCGGCATGGGCACCACGGCCCGCCGATCTGGGTGACCACTGCGGATCCGGTGGGTGTACTGGGACGGCACTGTGGCGGCACACGACGAGGGAGGGACCGCGATGGACACCACGACCAGCACGACCACGACCGGTGCGCCCCCGATCCGCAGGACGGCCGTCTGGCCTCGCGGGGTCCCGGCCGTCGGCCAGACCGCCGAGCGGTCGCGGACGATCGGGCCGGACGACATCGACACCTTCGCCGCCATCAGCGGCGACCGCAACCCGCTGCACTACGATGCCGCGTTCGCCGGCTCGACGAAGCTCGGCGGCATCGTCGTCCAGAGCGGCCTGATCACAGCGATCATCAACGGCGCGGCCGCCGAGGGGGTGCCCGGGCCGGGGTCGGTCTTCATGAACACGAACCTGGACTTCAAGGCGCCGGTGCGACCCGGTGACACCATCACCGGCCGCGTCGAGGTCCTCGAGGTCCGCGAGGACAAGCCGATCATGAAGATCCGCGCGACGGTCACCCGCCAGGACGGCGTCGTGTCGGTCGATGGCACCTGCGTCAGCTACACGTTCCCGATGCCGGGCTGACCGTCGGGATCGACGAGGAGACGTTGCCGTTCAGCCGCGACGGATCCAACGAGCTTGCTGCAACCACCCGTTGAATCCGCACCGGCTGCCAGCGGTTGAAGACCGTCGGGGAGCCCCCGGATGCCGGGGAATGCCCTGGATGTGAAGGCGCGGAGTGCGTGGACACGAAGTCCTGTGACCGGCGCAACGTCTGCGTGGTTGCGTGTCGCGAGGTTGAACCCGTGCTCGAGCGCGGTGGCGGCGATGAGCGCATCAGGCAACCGGAGGTTGACATCGCGGCTGATCCGCCCGGCGCGGCCCCGCTTCTCCTGGCGCCGCCCCGTGCGCTACTTCACGAGATCGGCGCGGTGGCGGCCGAAGCGTCCACCGTCGCCCGCCGCCAATTCGTCGTGGGGTGGCACCTCGTAGACCTGCACCCGGTTGTCGAGGAAGTCCGAGAACGCCAGCAGGCTGCCGTCGTCGGACACGTCGAGCCCTGTGGTCTGGTTGCCCCCGACGATCGCGTCGAGCGGTTCCCCGCTGCGCGCGTCGAACGCCAGCACCGACCCCCACTCGGGACCCGGCAGGTAGTAGGACTGCGGGTTGTTGGCACCCCGGTTCGAGACGTACAGCACGCGGCCGTCGGCACCGAGGTCGATGGTGTTCGGCTTGGCGTCCGTGTCGGCCAGTTCGCGCACGCGACGCCCACTCATGTCGTGCACGTAGACCGCGTCGGTGCCCATGTCGTCCGCGTAGAGACGCCCTCGGTCCGGATCCCCGACGAGGTGGCGCATCGCGCCGCCGGTGGTCTCGAGGATGCGTGACGATCCGTCGCGCAGATCGATCCGTTGGACCTGTCCCGCGTCGAAACCGGCCACGTACAGGGTGTCGCCGTCGTCGGTGACGAAGAGCCCACGTGGCGTGGCGACCGTGCGCAGCCGGCGCCGCACGCGCCCGGTGTCGAGATCGATCTCCGACACGTCGTTGCTCGACCAGTTCGAAGCGTAGAGCCTCGACTCGTCCGGGCTCAGCGCCATGACCTTGGTCCACGATCCACCCGTGCGCAGCTGTCGGCGGACGCGGCGCGTCGCGGTGTCGATCTCGAACACCGACGCGCTCTCCATCTGGCTGGCGAACGCCGTCGTCCCGTCGGCGGTGAAGATGACCTCGACCGCACCGTGATCGCCGAGGTCGACCGTCGCCAACCGCCGGCCCGAGCGCGGCCGGTAGACCTCGACACCGGGACCGCCCAGCAGTGTGACCCACAGCTCGCGGCCGTCAGGCGAGAACGCCACCTGTTTCGGTGCCGATCCGGTCCGGAACTGTGCGACCTTGTGATGGAGCTGTCCGCGCGGGTCCAACCACCAGCGCAGCACCCGGTTCCGGTCGACCTTGACCCGCCGGGTCAGGGGCTGCCGGCCGCGGTGGGTCACCGTGACGGTCGGTCGGCCCTCCGGCACCTCCGTGGCGAACGGCGTCGTTCCGGTGATCGCCGGACCGCCGTCGGGCGGCGTGATAATGACCTTCGCGCCCTGCGGCCGGGTGGCGATGCGCACGCGGTGTCGCCGCGCCGGTGTCGCGGGTTGCGTCGGCGCGGCGGAGGCTGTGATGTCGGACGGGGCGGTTGACGCGGCCGCCTCCGTCGCCTGCGCCTGCGCGGGTGCCGGGTCGTCGGAGAACGCGGCGCGCACGGGATCCAGCAGCGTGGTCGTCAGCGCGGGCGACGCGGCCCATCCGACCGCGGTCGCGGCGGCCAGCAGCACCAGCAGGATCACGACGCGGGCCGTCCGGGACCCGCGGGCAGGACGTGAACCGCCTTGCGCCGTCACGACTCGACCCCCTTGCGTCCGTGTGCAGCCTACGCCCGATGACGACGTGTCCCGGTATCCTGCGCGCGACGTCCTCACCGTCGCGCCGGCCCGGTCATGGATCCGAGCGTACGGCGCGTGATTACAATCGCGCGGCCGCCCGCATCACCGGCTCGAGGGGACTCGCCCACATGTCCGCCATCATCGTCGTCGGCACCCAGTGGGGTGACGAGGGCAAAGGCAAGGCCACCGATCTGCTCGCAGACAGCGTCGACTACGTCGTGCGCTACCAGGGAGGCAACAACGCCGGACACACGGTGGTCGTCGGCGATGTCACGCTCAAGCTCCACCTGGTGCCATCGGGCGTCATGTACGACCACGTCACACCGGTGATCGCCGATGGGGTCGTCGTCGACCCCGGGGTGCTGCTGACCGAGCTGGATCAACTCGTTGATCAGGGTCTGGACGCCTCACGCCTGCGCATCAGCGGCAACGCCCACCTGATCATGCCCTACCACCTGGAGCTCGACCGGTTGACCGAACGGCACCTCGGTCGGCAGAAGCTCGGCACCACCAAGCGTGGCATCGGGCCGGCATACGCAGACAAGGCCTCTCGGGTCGGCCTGCGCGTGCAGGACCTGTACGACATGAAGATCTTCCGCCAGAAGCTCGACACGGTGCTCAAGGAGAAGAACGCGATCCTGTCGCGGGTTTACAACCGGCTGCCGATGAAGGCCGCGGACATCGAGACCACGTACCGGGTGTACGCGGAGCGGTTGGGCCCGTACATCGCCGACACGGGCACGCTGCTGCACGACGCGCTGGACTCGGGTCGCGCCGTGCTGCTGGAAGGGGCACAGGGCACGCTGCTCGACCTCGACCACGGCACGTATCCGTTCGTGACGTCATCGAACCCGGTGGCGGGGGGCGCGCTGACCGGCTCGGGGCTCGGCCCCGACCGCATCACCCGGGTGATCGGCATCACCAAGGCGTACGTCACGCGCGTCGGCTCGGGACCGTTCCCCACCGAGCTCGGCGCCGACGGGGCGTCCGCGGACAGCCAGGCGCTGGCCGAGCGGATGACCGAGGCCGGCGGTGAGTACGGGACGACCACGGGTCGCCGACGGCGGGTCGGGTGGTTCGACGCGGTGCTCGCACGGTACGCCCGGCGGGTCAACGGGCTGACCGAGCAGTTCCTCACGAAGCTCGACGTCCTCAGTCAGTTCGACACGCTGCGCGTGTGCCGGGCCTACCGCTATCAGGACAGCGAGTACGAGCACTTCCCGCCGCACCAGTCGATCATCCACCGGGCGACGCCGGTCTACGAGGACCTGCCGGGGTGGCGCACCGACATCACCGAGGTGGAGAACTTCGCGGACCTGCCGAAGGAGGCACAGGCCTACGTCGACCACCTGGAGGAGCTGACGCAGGTGCCGATCCGTTGGGTATCGGTCGGCCCCGCCCGTGGCCAGACCCTGGAGCGTGGCTGACATGGCGGTGCGCCCCGTCAACGAGGACTGGCTGATCGACCAAGCGCCGCGGACGGCGTTGCGGGTCGCCAGCAGCGTCTTCGGGCAGGTCCGCAGCTGCACCGTCGAGTCGCCGGTCGCCGGCGTACTGGTCGTAACGCGCCGGTACGCGACCCCGCTGGTCGCGATCGCGAGCATCGTGCTCGTGCCGCTCACCGTCGGACTCAGCCTGCTCGCGTTGGCGTTCGCCAAGAGCACCAATCGCATGACGGTCCGCGCCGAGCGCGATGGCGACGGGACCCGGCTCGTCCTCGAGGGGCGGATGCCCGCCGGGCTGCTCGATGCCCTGCACGACGCACTCGGCCTGGGGGATCCGCGATGAAGGTGCTGGTGATCGGTGGCGGAGGCCGCGAGCACGCCCTGTGCTGGGGGCTGGACCGTGCGGACTCCGTCGGCGCCATCGACTGCGCCCCCGGCAACGCCGGCATCGCCGACGTCGCGACGTGCCACCCCGCCGTCGACCCCGTCGACCGTGACGCCGTAGTGGACCTGGCGCGGTCGATGGAGGCGGACCTCGTGGTGGTCGGACCCGAGGCGCCCCTGGTCGCGGGCGTCGCCGACGCGGTCCGAGCCGCCGGGATCCCGGTGTTCGGGCCGTCGTCGGGCGCGGCGCGCATCGAGGGGTCAAAGCAGTTCGCGAAGGACGTGATGACGGCTGCCGGCGTCGCCACCGCCCGCTACTGGAGCGGTGACGACCCCGATCTCGCGGTCGCCGCGCTCGACGACTTCGCGCCGCCCTACGTCGTCAAGGCCGACGGCCTGGCCGCCGGCAAGGGTGTCAGCATCTGCGAGGACCGCGATGCCGCCGTGGCTGCGATCGAGGAGACGATGATCGCCGGCCTGTTCGGTGACGCCGGCAACGTCATCGTGATCGAGGAGTACCTCGTCGGGCCGGAGGTGTCGGTGCTCGCCCTCTGCGACGGCGCGGACTGCCGCCCGCTGGCGCCGGCGCAGGACTTCAAGCGCGCGTTCGACGGCGACGAGGGCCCGAACACCGGGGGCATGGGCGCGTGGTGTCCGTATCCGCTGGACGACGCGACGGTGGCAGCGCTGGAGCGCGGCGTGTTCCGTCCCGTGCTCGCCGAGCTCGCCGCGCGTGATCTGCCGTTCGTCGGCGTCCTGTACGCCGGACTCGTGCTGACCGAGCGTGGCCCGCAGGTGCTCGAGTTCAACGCCAGGTTCGGCGATCCGGAGGCCCAGGTGGTGGTGCCCCGGATCCGCACCGACCTGGGTGTGCTGCTGCGAGCGTGTGCCGAGGGCACGCTCGCGGCTGCCCCTGAGATGCGCTGGGACGAGCGCTCCTGCGTGACCGTCGTGCTGGCATCGGGCGGCTATCCGGGCGCGTACGAGACCGGCGTGGTCATCGACGGCCTGGACCGGGTCACGAGAGACGGCGCGATCGTGTTCCACGCGGGAACCTCGCGCGACGGCGATGACGTGGTGACCGCGGGAGGCCGTGTGCTGGCGGTCTCCGGCCTCGGCGACGGCGTCGCGGATGCGCGGGCCGTCGCGTACGCGGCAGCCGACACCATCACCTTCGACGGCCTGCACCGTCGCGAGGACATCGCACGCCGGGCTCCGACCGTCTGAGCACGCGTTCGAGAATGGGGGTGTTCACGACCCACCTCGCTGTCTACGATGGTCTGAGAGTCGGCGAGGAGAGGACGTGCGGACGGCGGCGGGAGCACGGGCATTCATCGCCCTGACGAGCACGCTTGCGATGGTCGTCGCGTTGATCGTGTCGGGGCCGGTCGGTGCCGCCAGCGCGTCGATCCCGAGCCTCGATCAACCGCTCGTCGACGGGGCGTTCGTGCCGGATCCCCACGCGAGCCTGGGGGTCGACCGGCCACCGGAGGACGGCCCGACGTCCCCGGACGAGCAGTACGTCGCGTCCAGACCGCCCGCGTCAGAGGGCTCGACCGCACTGATGCGCGAACGCACGACCGACGGCGTCGAGGACTGGGCGCTCGAGCTGCTCGACAGCGCCGGCGAGGATGAATCGCAGCTGTATGCGCTGGCCGGATCGGTGCCACCGGCGACCGTGACGGGGCTCGACAGCGTGCAGCCGGCGCTGCTCGCGGTGCCTGAGGTCGTGCTCGCCGCGTATCGGAACGCTGCTCGCTTGGCGCCCTCGGTGGTCGACGGGTGCCGCGTCGACTGGGCCACGCTGGCCGGCATCGGCCGCGTCGAGTCGCGCCACGGCATGTTCCGCGGGCCCGACAGCGTGATCGACGCGCGCGGCGACATCGCCGATCCGATCATCGGTCCGGCGCTCGACGGCAACGGGTTCGCGGCCATCCGCGACAGCGACGAGGGACGTTGGGACGGCGACAGGGAGTGGGACCGCGCGGTCGGGCTCATGCAGTTCATCCCGACCAGCTGGCAGCAGTTCGGCCAGGACGGCAACCAGGACGGCACCCGTGACCCGCACAACGTCTTCGACGCAACGCTCGCGGCCGTCGACCACCTGTGCAGCACCCACCCTGGCGACCTGCTCGACGACGAGTTGCTCGAAGATGCCCTCCACTCCTACAACCACTCGACCGCGTACGTCGTTGAGGTGATGCGCTGGATCGAGGTGTACCGCGACGCCGACACGTCGCTGCTGCTCGCCGGATCGCTCGCGGGCGCCGACGAGCTGCGCAACCCGTTCTCGGGCGCGCTCACACTCGTGAACTTCGACAACACCCCGGGCGGGCGCGTGCTCAGGATCGCGGGTGGCGGCAGCTCCTCCTCGGGCTCCGGCGGCGTGGTCGTACGCAGTGACGACAGCGGCACGGGGCCGGGTTCCGCGTCGAGCGCCACGACGCCGTCGGCACAGGGTGGCGCGTCGTCGAAGACCTCATCCAAGTCCTCCACGACGTCGTCGACGAAGACCACCGCCAAGAAGTCGTCGAAGAAGAAGTCGACCACGTCGTCGCCGTCGCCGAGTCCGTCGCCCTCGCCGTCGCCGTCGCCGTCGCCCAGCCCGTCCCCGTCGCCGAGCCCGTCGCCGTCGCCCAGCCCGTCCCCGTCGCCGACGCCGACGACCGAGCCGGAACCTGCCCCGGCTCCCGCGCCCGAGCCTGAGCCGGCCCCTGAGCCTGAACCTGAGCCGGCCCCTGAGCCTGAACCCGAGCCGGTCCCTGAGCCTGAACCTGAGCCCGTCCCTGAGCCTGAGCCGACCCCCACTGCCCAGCCCGAACCGTCGCCGGATCCGACGCCGGCCACCGAGCCGGAGGAGAGCCCGACACCCTGACGACCGCGCCCGTCGCGTGCCTGGCGCTGCGGCGGCCGCCGAGGGGCGACAATGGGCTCATGATCCCCGACATCCTCGCCGCGCGTTACGCGTCGACCGAACTGGCGGAGCTCTGGTCGCCTCACACGAAGGTCGTCGTCGAACGGCGGCTGTGGCTCAACATCCTGCGTGCGCAGCGGGCGCTGGGCGTCACCGTTCCCGACGGGGTGATCGCCGACTACGAGGCGGTGGTCACCGATGTCGACCTCCAGAGCATCGCGGAACGTGAGCGCGTCACCCGCCACGACGTGAAGGCGCGTATCGAGGAGTTCTGCGCACTCGCCGGCCACGAGCACGTGCACAAGGCCATGACATCGCGGGACGTCACCGAGAACGTCGAACAGTGGCAGATCCGTCGATCGCTCGCACTGATCCGCGACCGGATGGTCGCGACGCTCGCGCGTCTTGCGGCCCGCGCGGTCGAGTTCGAGCACGTCGTGATGGCCGGACGGTCGCACAACGTGGCGGCCCAGGCGACGACCCTGGGCAAACGCTTCGCGTCCGTGGCCGAGGAGCAGCTGATCGCGTACGAACGGATCAGCGACCTGCTCGAGCGCTACCCGCTGCGTGGGATCAAGGGCCCGGTCGGAACGGCTGCCGATCAGCTCGACCTCCTGGACGGCAACCTCGACGGGCTCGTCTCACTCGAGTCGACCGTCGCCGATGGTCTGGGCTTCGATCGTGTGCTGGACTCGGTCGGGCAGGTCTACCCGCGATCACTGGACTTCGATGTCGTGTCGGCGCTGGTGCTGGCGGCGGCGGCGCCCTCGAGCCTCGCGACGACGATCCGCCTGATGGCCGGTCACGAGCTGATCACCGAGGGGTTCCGGGCCGGACAGGTCGGCAGCAGCGCCATGCCGCACAAGATGAACACGCGGTCGTGTGAACGCATCAACGGCCTGGCAGTCGTGCTGCGCGGCTACGCAGCGATGACCGGCGAGCTGGCGGGCGCGCAGTGGAACGAGGGCGACGTGTCGTGCAGCGTCGTGCGCCGCGTCGCGCTGCCGGATGCGTTCTTCGCGGCCGACGGGCTGTACCAGGCTCTGTTGACGGTGCTCTCCGAGCTCGGCCCGTACCCCGCGGTGATCGAGCACGAACTGGACCGCTACCTGCCCTTCCTCGCTACCGGTCGGGTGCTCGGCGCAGCGGTGCGGGGCGGCGTCGGTCGCGAGACCGCCCACGACGTCATCCGCGAGCACGCGGTGGCGGTCGCGCTGGACATGCGCGAGAAGGGGCTCGAGCACAACGATCTGCTGGACCGGCTCGCCGCCGACGACCGCCTGGGGCTGTCCCGGACCGAACTGCACGCGCTGGTCGCCGAGCCCGAGACGTTCACCGGCGCGGCGTCACGGCAGGTGCGCGCGGTGGCCGACAGGGTGGCGGACGTCGTGGCGGGCCATCCGACGGCCGCCGCGTACGAGCCCGCCCCGATCCTGTGATGCGGCGGGGTCAGGTCGTGGTACGGGCCCTGGGGCTGCGATCGACCGCTGGGTAGCCCCAGCGTTCAAGGCGGTCCCGCGCCTGCTCGATGCGGTGTGCGGGAGCCGGCTCGGCCCAGTGGTCGGGTCGGTCCAGCGCCGTCCCCACCGTGATGGTGTGCGGATCGATGCCGTCGGCGACCTCGTCCCAGGTGAGCGGAGCGGACACCGTGGCCTCCGGTGTCACGCGAGGGCTCCATGCGGCCACCGTGTGCTGACCCTGGCCGTGCCGGGACCAGTCGATGAGCAGACGTCGGCCGCGGTCGGCCTTGCGCATCTCGACGGTCAGCTGGTCTGGGTGGCGATCGGCGAGGCAGCGGGCGAGCGCGAGGGCGAAGCCGCGCAGCTCGGTGAAGCCGTACCGGCGCTCGACGCGGACGACGACGTGCAGCCCGCGCTTGCCGCTGGACTTCACCCGGGCGGCGAGCCCGAGCTCGTCGAGCAGTTCCCGCAACCGCAGCGCAACCGTCGCGACGGGTGGGTCGTCGCCTGAGGGATCGAGATCGAACAGCAGCGAGTCGGGACGGTCGGGACGATCCGTCGTCGACAACCAGGCGTGCAGTTCCACGACGGCCATCTGGGCCGCCCACTGCAGCTCGCGCCGACCGGCGATCACCAGGTAGCTCACGTCGCGCTCCGACGACGCCGACCATGTCGTGAAGCGGTGCAGGTCCTCGGGCACGTCGTCGCCGAGGTGCTTCTGCACGAACCCGGACCGGTGGATGCCGTTGGGGTGACGTTTGAGTGTCAGCGGCCGGTCCGCCACGGCGCGCAGCAGGCGATCGTGGGCAGCGCTGTAGTAGTCCCACAGGTCGGCCTTCGTGATCCCCGCGTCGGGCCACAGCAGCTTGTCGGGACTCGTCAGCCCGGGTCGGCTGTCAGCCGACAACCTCGAACCGCCGTTCGTTCTCGACCGGGTCGACGTGGTCGACCTCGACATCGTCGACCGTGGCCATCGGTGGCCCGGTGCGGCACTCGTCGATCAGCTGGTCGACGTCGTTGCGTGTGCCCTGCACCTCCGCCTCGACCCGGCCGTCAGCGGCGTTGCGGACCCAGCCGGTCAGGCCCCGCGAGCGCGCCTCGTCGGCCGTCGTCGCGCGGAAGAACACGCCCTGCACGCGGCCCGACACCCACAGGTGGACACGGATGATGTCATCGCCTTCGCTCATGCAGGCCAGTCTTACCGGATCTCGGGCGATCCCAAGCGTTCCACGGGCGGGTCCCCTCCGCCATACCGACGTGCCACCTCGTGGACACCACGTGTGCCTCCCGCGAACCCTGCTCGAGGCACGCATCTCGCGTCGAAGACGACCCGTCAGTGTGCCGTGACCGCGCCGCGCCGCGGATGCGCGGCTAGGGTTTCCGCCAACGGCTGATGCCGGTCCGCCTCCGCGGGCTCGGCGATCGTGGAGAGTGGAGCAAGCATGGCGCACACGCCCGCCGTGGTCGTCGAGAACCTCAGCAAGGCGTTCGGCCGGACGCGCGCGCTCGTCGGCATCGATCTGGCGATCCGCGAGGGCACGGTGCTGGGGCTGCTCGGTCCGAACGGTGCCGGCAAGACGACCGCCGTGCGCGTGCTGTCCACGTTGCTGCGTCCCGACGACGGACGCGCGACCGTCTTCGGCGTCGACGTCGTCGAGCAGCCGGCACTCGTGCGGTCGCTGATCGGCCTCGCCGGCCAGTACGCCGCGGTCGACGAGTTGCTGACCGGGCGGGAGAACCTCCGGATGGTCGGCCGCCTGTACCACCTGCGTGAAGCTGACGTGAAGGCACGGGGCGACGAACTCCTCGAACGCTTCGACCTCGTCGACGCCGCCGACCGGCCGGTCAAGACCTACTCCGGCGGCATGCGGCGGCGGCTCGACCTCGCGGCGAGCCTGGTCAACCGCCCGCGGCTGCTGTACCTGGACGAGCCGACCACGGGCCTCGACCCGCGCAGCCGCGTCGATCTGTGGCAGATGATCAAGGCGTTGGTCGATGACGGGACGACGCTTCTGCTGACCACGCAGTACCTCGAGGAGGCGGACCGGCTGGCGGACGAGATCGCGGTCATCGATCGCGGACGCGTGATCGCCGAAGGCACGGCCGACGAGCTGAAGTCGTCCGTCGGCGGCCAGGTCGTCGAGGTGAAGGTCACACGACCCGACGACGTGGCGCGCGTCGTCGACCTGATGAGCAGGGTCGGCGAGAGCGAGGCGAGCCGCACCGGGGACCTGACGATCACGGTCCCGGCGACCAACGGCGTCGCCACCGTCGCCGACGCCGCCGGCGCCCTCCGCAACGAGCAGGTGGACGTGACCGATCTCGCATTGCGCCGGCCGACGCTCGACGACGTCTTCCTCGACATCACCGGCCGCGTCGCCGAGGACGAGCCGTCCATGAACGGCGAGGGACCACGGCGCAGGGGTCGTCCTCGTCAGCGGCAGACGACGTGAGGAGTCCCCGACCATGACCACCATCGCCGCGGAGCGGACTGAGGCGCCGTCCCCGCAACGGATCGGGCTCGGCACAGCGCTCTCTGACGCCGCAACGATCACGCGTCGGTACCTGACGCACATCAGACGACAGCCGCAGCTGCTGGTCTTCTCGACCATCCAGCCGGTCATGTTCGTGCTGTTGTTCCGCTACGTGTTCGGCGGCGCCCTGGAGCTGCCGCCGCAGTACAACGACAACTACTCGAACTTCCTGCTGCCCGGCATCTTCGTGCAGGCCGTCGCGTTCGGATCGACCCAGACGGCGATCGCCCTCGCCGACGACCTGTCGAAGGGCGTGATCGATCGGTTCCGGTCCCTGCCGATGGCCCGCTCGGCCGTTCTGCTGGGCAGGACCACGGCCGATCTCGTGCGCGGGTGCTTCGTCGTGCTGATCATGACCGTCGTCGGTCTGATCATCGGCTTCCGCCCCGATCCGCTCGGTCTGCTGGGCTCGATCGCTGTCGTCGTCGGCCTCGGCTTCGCGATGAGCTGGATCTATGCGCTGGTCGGCATGTCGGTACCGAACGCCGAGACGGCGCAAGCGGCCGGCTTCGTCGTCACCTTCCCGCTGGTCTTCGCCAGTGCGGTGTTCGTGCCGACCGAGACCATGCCGGGCTGGCTGCGTACGTTCGCCGAGAACAACCCGATCACCCACGTCGCCGAGGCGTCGCGCTGGCTCGCCACGGGCATCGGTGACGCGTCGGATCACCTGGCGTGGTCGCTGATCTGGATCGCCGGCATCCTCATCGTGTTCGTTCCGCTCGCGGTCCGTCGCTACCGACGGATGAGCTGATCGACACCGTGCGTGTGGTGCGCCGCCGCGGCCGGACCGCCGCGGTCAGTCGAGGCGATCCCACAGGCCGCGCACGTACGCGGCCTGGCCGACGTGCTCGAGGGCGTCGTCGAGCACGCTGACCAGTCGGACGGCGACGGTGACCGGGGGGTCGTAGCGCTCGTCGATCACCCGGTCGAGTGTGTCGGCGTCGAGTGTGTCGAGATCGCGTGCCACCGCGGCGGCCACTGCGTCGTGGTACGCGAGCAGCGCGTCCGCGCTCTCGGGAAGCAGCGCGGCGACCTCGTCGGACGTGTGGCCGAACCCGTCGTCCATCGCGCCGGCCGGCAGGCCGAACCGCGTCGCCCAGTCCGCGGTCGTCCAGAGCTGCTCGCGGCCCGTGATCTCCGCCACCTGCGCGTCCTGGATGCGGCTGAGGTGCCACACGAGCCAGCCGATCGGGTTGGCCTCGGCGTCCGGTCGCCAGACCAGACCGTCGACGTCGAGCCCGCCCACGGCCTCGTGGACTCCCTGCGTCGCACGGTGGAACCCGTCGTGGAGCAATCCGATCCCGTCCATGAGGATCACGGTATCGGACCGGCGGCTGCGGCGCCTTGACCCCGAACACCGTGCCGAATGCGGCCACACCGACGTCGTCGACGGCCGCGGTCAGCCCGACGTGTCGTCCGCCTCGACGGCCAGCAGGGTCTGGTCGCGCGCCACCTGATCGCCGGGTCCGATCGAGAGCTTGCGCACGACGCCGTCCGCCGGCGCGCGGAGCTGGTGCTCCATCTTCATCGCCTCCATCACGACCACCGGTTGGCCCGCGCGCACCTCATCACCGTCGGCCACGTGGACGCTGAGCACCGTGCCCGGCATCGGCGCGAGGACCGGTCCACCGTGCGCCTCCGCGTCGCCGGCTGCAGCGAGCTGCTGCTGGCGGCGCACCGCCCAGACCGTCCCCCGATCGGACACCCACGTGATGTCGCCATCGTCAGCGTGGACGTAGCGGCGCACGAGGCCACCGACGTCGACGTGCAGCCAGTCGCCGCTGACATGTGCGGCGGCCGCCATGACGTCATCGTCGTCGATCCGCACCGACGCGCGGGCGGCCGGTCCCTGCAGGTGCACGGTCACCGCCCGGCCGCCGGATGTCAGGCGCACCGGCGTCCACGCGGCGCCCCCGATCCGCCAGCCGTTGTGCAGATCGAAGACGCTGTGGCCGGCACGACGCTCACGGGCGAGCTGGTCCGCGAGCGCGGCGGCGACGAGAACGTGGTCCGGCGGCTGCGTCGCCGTCAGCGCGTCGAGCTCGCGTTCGACCAGTCCCGTGTCCATCGCGCCGTCGCGCACCGCCGGGTGCGCCACGAGGCGGCGCAGGAACCCGACGTTCGTGGGGAACCCGAGCACGACGAAGCGCTCCAGCGCCGCCCGGAGGCGCAACAGCGCCGCGGGGCGGTCGGGTCCATGGACGATCACCTTCGCCAGCAGCGGGTCGTAGACACTGGGCACGGTCGTGCCCTCGCCGATGCCACTGTCGACGCGCACGCCCGGTCCGGAGGGCTCGCCATATGCCAGCACGCGGCCGCCCGTCGGAAGGAAGCCCCGCGCCGGGTCCTCGGCGTACACCCGCGCCTCGACGGCGTGGCCGCTCGACACCACGTCGTCCTGTCCGAACGTGAGCGCCTCGCCGGCCGCGATGCGCAGCTGCCACTCGACCAGGTCGATCCCGGTGAGCAGCTCGGTGACGGGATGCTCCACCTGGAGCCGCGTGTTCATCTCGAGGAAGTAGAACGTGTCCGGGTGGTCGGCCGGCACGATGTACTCGATCGTCCCGGCACCCTGGTACCCACAGGCGAGGGCCGCGGCTACAGCGCTCGCACCGATCGCCGCGCGTGCATCACCGTCGAGCAGCGGCGACGGTGCCTCCTCGACGACCTTCTGGTGGCGCCGCTGCAGGCTGCACTCGCGTTCGCCGACGTGCACGGTCGTGCCATGGCGGTCCGCAAGGACCTGAACCTCGATGTGCCGAGGTCGTTCCACGAATCGCTCGAGCAGCACCCGGTCGTCGCCGAAGGCCGCGGCCGCCTGCCGCCGGGCGGCGCCGATCGCCTCCCGCAGATCGCCGAAACCGGTGACCACCGTCATGCCCTTGCCGCCGCCCCCGGCGACCGGCTTGACCATGACGGGCAGGCCGACCTCGGCCGCGGCGGCCACCAGAGCGTCCTCGTCGAGGTCTCCGTCGTCGGTGCCCGGGACGACCGGGATGCCCGCGTCGCGCATGAGCGCCCGCGCCCGCGCCTTGTCGCCCATCGCCTCGATCGCGCCGACCGGTGGGCCGACGAACGTCACCCCGGCGGCCTGGCAGGCGCGTGCCAGCGCAGGGTTCTCCGAGAGGAACCCATAGCCGGGATGCAGCGCCGTCGCACCCGTTTCCACGGCCGCCGTGACCACCCGCTCGGTGTGCAGGTAGCTGTCGGCCGGCGCCGCCGGACCCAACCGCACCGCGAGGTCGGCCAGGCGCACGTGCGGGGCGTCGGCGTCGGCATCGCTGAACACCGCGACGGAGGTCACACCCAGGCGCTGCAGGGTGCGGATGATGCGCACGGCGATCTCGCCGCGGTTGGCGACGAGCACGCGGTCGAACATGATGGTCGGGCTCACATCCGGAACACCCCGTACCCGGGCTCGCCCAGTGGCGCGTTGGCGCACGCCGACAGTCCCAGCCCGAGGACCATCCGCGTGTCGAGAGGATCGATCACCCCGTCGTCCCACAGGCGCGCGGTCGCGTGGTAGGGGTGCCCCTGCGTCTCGTACTGCTCGCGGATCGGCTCCTTGAACGCCTCCTCGTCGGCCGGCGACCACCCGCCGCCGTCCGCTTCGATCCTGTCGCGCCGCACCGTGGCGAGCACGGTCGCCGCCTGCTCCCCACCCATGACCGAGATGCGGGCGTTGGGCCACATCCAGACGAACCGCGGGTCATAGGCGCGGCCCGACATCGCGTAGTTGCCGGCTCCGAACGACCCGCCGATGATCACGGTGAGCTTGGGCACCCGCGTGCACGCAACCGCCATCACCATCTTCGCGCCGTGCTTGGCGATGCCGGCCGCCTCGTACTCCCTGCCGACCATGAAGCCGGTGATGTTCTGCAGGAACACGAGCGGCACGCCACGTTGATCGCACAGCTCGACGAAGTGCGCGCCCTTGAGTGCCGACGAGCTGAACAGCACTCCGTTGTTGGCGACGATGCCCACCGGGTGGCCATGGATGCGCGCGAACCCGCAGACGAGCGTGTCGCCGTAGCTCGCCTTGAACTCGTGGAACCGGCTGCCGTCGACCACGCGCGCGATCACCTCGCGCACGTCGTAGGCGGTTCGGTTGTCGGGTGGCACGACGCCGTACAGCTGCGTCGGGTCGATCTCGGGCTCCTCGGCGTGCGCGACATCCCACGGCGGCTCCGGGCGTGGTCCGACCGTCGCCACGATCGACCGCACGATCGTCAGCGCGTGCGCGTCGTCGTCCGCAAGATGGTCGACCACACCCGACTCGCGGGCGTGCAGCACGCCACCACCGAGCTCCTCGGCCGACACGTCCTCCCCGGTGGCAGCCTTGACCAGCGGTGGCCCGCCCAAGAAGATCGTCCCCTGGTCACGGACGATGACCGTCTCGTCGCTCATCGCCGGGACGTACGCCCCGCCGGCCGTGCAGCTGCCCAGCACGGCGGCGATCTGCGGCACCCCCGCCTTCGACAGCAGCGCCTGGTTGCGGAAGATGCGCCCGAAGTGCTCGCGGTCGGGGAACACCTCGTCCTGCAGCGGCAGGTAGGCGCCACCGGAATCGACCAGGTAGACGCACGGCAGCCGGTTGTCCATCGCCACCTGCTGGGCGCGCAGGTGCTTGCGGACCGTCACCGGGAAGTACGTGCCGCCCTTGACGGTGGCGTCGTTGGCGACCACCATGACCTCGCGCCCGCTGACACGGCCGACGCCGGTGATCAGGCCCGCCCCGGGCGCCTCGTCGTCATACATGCCGTGCGCGGCCAGTGGTGACAGCTCGAGGAACGGCGTGCCGGCGTCGAGCAGCGCGTCGACACGGTCGCGCGGCAGCAGCTTGCCGCGGCCCGTGTGGCGGTCACGCGCCCGCGCGCCACCGCCCTCCGCGGCGGACGCGAGCTGCGCGCGCAGATCCGCGACCAGCCGCCGGTGGGTGCCCGCGTAGCCGGCGAACCGATCGGACCCGGGGTCCGCGGCAGAGGTCAGGACGGTTCCGGCGCGCATCGGCTGACAGCCTACGCCCGCCGTCCACACGCGGGCTCGGGTCCGAGCCACATCCACCTGGTGCGGCGCCCGATCGGGCTCACGCAGCGTGCAGTGCCGAACACCCCACAGTAGACGATGAACGGTCTCGTTCCCAGTCTGTTCTCCGGCACGTGGACGGACTAGGTTGATCGTGCACGCTCTCAGCCGCGGACGAGTTCGGGGGTCTGATCATGAGCTTGGTCGCGGTGCGTCGACCGACGCGAACGGTCCTGTCCATCGCCCTCGCGGCCGCGCTGGTGACGGGAGTGCTCACCCCGCCTGCGCACGGTCAGGCGCCCGACGGTGCATGTGCGGCCCCGGTGCCGATCGATGAGGTCAGCGACGGCCTGACGGGGACGGGCCTGACCGTGTCCGACGGCACGACCCCCGAGCCGTTCGACGCGGAGGTGCTCGGGGTGCTGGTCGACGGCATCGCGCCGGGCATCGACTTGATCATCGCCGACCTCTCCTCACCCGCAGTCGAGCGTGCCGGCATCTGGGCAGGCATGTCGGGTTCACCGGTCTACGCCGCCGACGGCCGGCTCATCGGGGCGGTCTCCTACAGCCTGGCGTTCGAGCAGTCGTCGATCGCCGGCCTCACGCCGGCGGCCCAGATGACGAAGCTCTACGACTACCCGGGGGCGACGCAGTCGCTGTCGCTCAACGACAACGTGCAGCTGCCGACGGCGCTGCAGCAGGCCGCGGTCGAGGCGTCTGACGCAAGCAGCGCGGAGGTCGGTGAGGGCATGGCGCCGCTACCGGTGCCGCTCGCGGTGTCCGGACTGCGCAGCTCGCGCCTGCCGGAGCTCGAGAAGCGGCTGCGGAGTCGGGTTGAGATCGCCTCCTTCGCCGCGTCTGCCGCGGGGGCGGCCACGGCCGACCCGAGTGAGATCTTCCCGGGGAGCAACTTCGCCGCGGCACTGTCCTACGGCGACGTCAGCGCCGTCGGCATCGGGACCACGACCGACACCTGCGACGGAATGGCACTCGCCTTCGGTCATCCGTTCCTCTGGACGGGCCGGACCGCGTTGAGCGCGCACACAGCGGACGCGATCGTCATCCAGCCCGACGGCGGGTTCTCCTACAAGATCGCCAACCCCGGCGGCGTGGTCGGCACGGTGGACCAGGACCGGTTGACCGGACTCCGTGCCGCGCTCGGCGACGGCCCCGAACCCACGGTCATCTCGTCCACGGTGCGGTCGTCGACGACCGGTGAGTCCCGGGACGGCCGGACCTTCGTCAACCGGGACGACGACGTGCCCGACATCGCCCCGTTCCACCTGCTTGCCAACCTGGATCGGATCCTCGACAAGATCGGTGAGGGACGGGCGTCGCTGACGTGGACGCTCGAGGCGACCGACCGCCAGGGTGAGGCGTTCCAGCTGCGGCGCAGGAACCGCTTCGCCAACCGGTTCGACGTCTCGTTCGAGTCGATCTTCGAGATGCTCGACTGGCTGTTCGTCATCGAGCAGCTCGGCGGCAACGTCTCGTACGAGACGATCCACATGACCTCGACCGTCAACGAGTCGTTCGACCGGCTGCAGTTCGGTGCCGTAGCGGTGAAGGTCAACAGGAGCCGGTGGCGCGACATCGGCTCGATCTCGCGGCTGCGTCCGAACCCGGGCGCGTTGATCCGCGTGCGTGTCGGTGTCAAGCGTCAGGGCAGCGACGCGGTCCACCGCACCCTGTACCGCCGCATGCGGGTGCCGCACCGGCTGTCCGGCCAGTCGATGACGCTCGGGGTCTTCGGTGGTGCGAGCGTGCAGGGTGAGACGAACATCTTCGCCGCGACGACGCTGAACGGTGCGCTGCAGCGGATGCGCCGGACCGACAGCGCCGACGAGCTGCTGGTGCGGCTGCAGCGCGCGCGGGGGCCCGAGGCACCGGGGCCGTTGGTGCTCGCCGAGACCGAACGCCTGTTGACGAACGTGCTCGGAGGTCGGCGAACGGTCCGGGTGACGGTCCGATAGCGCGGCGGTTCCGTACCGGACGCTCCGCCAGCGGCTGCGGCATTCGGGACGTGGTGGTACGGAGCAGCTACAGATCCTTGGCGAAGCAGCGGGACCGCGGTGAGCACCGGTGGTACCCGTACGGCGCGATCGGGTGGTACCCGGCGCTGGCGTACAGGGCCATCGCCTCGGGCTGTGCCGTGCCGGTCTCGAGCACGGCCTGGCCGTAGCCGAGGTCGCGGGCGCGCTGTTCGAGCGTCGTCAGCAGTCGCCGGCCGATGCCGGTGCCGCGATGCGCCGCGCGGACGTACATGCGCTTGATCTCTGCCGTGTCGTCGTCGTGGCGGCGGACCCCTCCGCACGCGACGGGGTCGCCGTCGACGCGCACGACCACGAACGCGCCGGTCGGCGGCCCGAACTCGCCATCTGCGAGCGGGGTCTCGTCGCGGCCGCCGTAACGGATGACGTACTCGTGCTGGACCTCTTCGATGAGCGCGGTTGACACGGCGTCGTGGTAGTCCGCGTCACGCAGGTCGATGCTCATGGGGACCACCTTGACATCGACTGCGCCGCTGCGGCAACCGCCCCCGGCGGTGGCGACTCGCAGGCGCAGTCACGATCGCAGACGAGACCGGGCGGAGCACCCGTCTTCACGTTCGGCCGATGCAGGAGTGGCCGGTCCGCGTCACCCTCGCAGCAGTCCGCACGTCAGCGCGCGCACGGCCTGCTTGATGCGCTCGGGGTCGTAGCCGCTGGTGCGGCGCTGGTGCAGGTAGTGGTCGGCTGTCAGCGATGCCAGCAGAGCGTCGGTGAGGGGTCCGGCGTCGAGGTCAGGGCGGGCCTCGCGCAACAGGATCGCGACGTGCAGGCGCCGGAAGCGCTGCGGCGGGCTGGTGGCCCACTGGTGACCGGTCTCGACCTCGGCCAGCAGGTCGCCGACCTCCTCCAGCTGATCGATGAGCGCGCACAGGAATGCGGGGAGTCGCTCGTGCGCGGACGCGCCCGGCCCCAGTGGGGGGTCGCCGGACAGCACAGCGGCCTGAAACGCCTGCTCGCGCTCGTCGAGGACGGCCTGCATCAGCCCCCCGCGGTCGCCGAACCGTCGGTAGATGGTGCCCTTTCCCACGCCCGCCCGTGCCGCGATGTCGTCGATCGAGATCTCGCACGGTGTCGTCGTGCGCAGCAGTTCCCGCACGGCGGTGAGGATGCGTTCGCGGTTGCGCGCGGCGTCGGCGCGTTCCTGCGGCGGCTCGCCGGCGATGGGTAGGAAGCGTTCGGTTGACAATCGGACTCCGGTCCGCATACAGTGTTTATCCGGACTACGGTCCGGTTATTGTACACACAACGCACCCGACGCAAAGGCACACCGATGAGCACCACAGGAACCGCCACGACCGCCGACGCGCTCCCGACCGGCACCTGGAACATCGAACCGGCTCACAGCAGCGCGAACTTCTCGGTCCGACACCTGGGGTTGTCGAAGGTCCGTGGCCACTTCGAGAAGGTGGAAGGCACGCTCGAACTGGCCGACGACCCCACGCAGTCGTCGATCAACGTCACGATCGATGCAGGCTCGATCCAGACCAACCAGCCCGACCGCGACGGGCACTTGAAGTCGGCGGACTTCCTGGATGTGGAGAACCATCCGGTGCTGGAGTTCCGGAGCACGCGGATCGCCAAGGAGTCCGACGAGGACTGGATCGTTGAGGGCGAGTTGACCGTCCACGGTGTGACCAGGCCGGTCACGCTCGATGTGGAGTACCTCGGCACCGCCCAGGACCCGATGGGTGCCGGTCAGCGCATCGCCTTCGAGGCCGAGACCAAGATCGTGCGTCACGACTTCGGTCTGACGTGGGAGGGTCCGAAGGACGCCGGCGGCATCCTGGTGGGCCGCAAGGTCGACATCGACATCGATGTGGAGTTCGTACAGGCGCAGTAGACTGCACCGCTGGTTCTGACAGCCCCGGGCTCCCCAGCCCGGGGCTGTGGTCGTCCGACCACCTGACCTTTCGTACGGGAAATCCGGGTCAGGCCTTGCCCAATAGGACATGTGCTGGCATGGTTATCGTGGCCCATTTGTCGCGCGACAGATGGCCTGTAATGACTAGCTACGCCCGCGAGGGTAGATCGGAGACAGCGCAGGATGGGGCGGACACCGCTATTCAGGTTCACGGTACGCGCGCTGCAGCGTGCGCGTCAGCTCAACCTCGAGGCCGCCGGGCAACCGGCGGCCGTTCAACGTCCCGGGTACCGGGTATCGCGACGGCAGTTCCTGAAGTCGGGTGCGACGGCGGCCGCGGCGGCCGGGCTCGCCACCACGACCGGCGGCGGGCTCGTGAGCGCACGCGCCATGGATCCGCCCAGGATCGCGATCGTGGGCGGCGGTCTCGCCGGCCTCAACGCGGCGCTCTGGCTCCAGGACCTGCGGATCGACGCGACCGTGTACGAGGCCCGGGACCGGGTGGGTGGACGGTGCTACTCGCGGAAACTCGTGCACGACAACACCGAGTACGTGTTGGACTACGGCGGGTCGTTCATCAACAGCGACCACGCGGACATGCTCGCCCTCATCGACCGTTACGAACTGCGGGACGAACTCTTCGACCGGGTCGAGGACGCCGATGATCAGCCCTACCAGGCCGAGGCGTACTACTTCGACGGCAAGCTCATCCCGGAGGCCACGTTCGCGACGGACCTCCAGGCGATCGCCGAACAGATCTCCCGCGATGCGGCGCTGCTCGATCAGAACTGGAGCAAGTGGGCTTCACGGTTCGATGCGCTGTCGGTCGCCGACTACCTCGACCAGCACGCCGACAAGTTGACCGCACCCGGCACGCGCGAGGTCCTCGAGCAGGCCAACCGCAGCGAGTACGGCTCCGAGCCTCGAGACTCGTCAGCCCTGCAGCTGCTGTTCCTGCTGCCGGTCGCCGACGGTGAGCACGTCGAGATCCTCGGCTACAGCGACGAGAAGTATGTGCTCGAGGGCGGCATCGGTCGACTTCCGGATGCGATGGCTGCCGAGCTCGGCGACCGTGTGCAGCTCGGTCGTGTGTTGACGCGCGTCGAGGATCGCATGTCGACCTACATGTTGACCTTCGCGGACGGCGAGGTCGTCGAGGTCGACGCCGTGATCGTCACGGTGCCCGCGTCGCTGCTGCGCACCATCGAGTGGACCGTCACGTTGCCGTCGCAGTTCCGCCGATACATCCGCGACATCGACCTCGGGCGCAACGAGAAGACGTTCGTCGGCTTCACCCCGCGGATCTGGCGTACGCAGCAGGTATGGACCAACGGGATGTGGGTCGACGGATCGCCGCTTCCGGGACCTGACAAGAACACCAACGGCTACTGCGTGGCGTGGGAAGCCACGCAGCGGGAGGGCCCGGACGCCCCAAGCGGCGCGGTGACGTTCTACTTCGGCGGCGCCCAGGTACAGAAGAATCGGACGAGCGTCCGCGACTTGGCCAGGAGCCTCTACACGATCATCCCGGGTGACGCCGACGATGACACCCACAACGGCTTCAGTGCAGCCACCGACTGGGCGAACGAAGAGTTCACCCGGGGCGCGTACATCAACTTCAAGCCTGGGCAGCTCACGACCTACGGCCAGTACTTCTGGATCGAGAACGAGCTGAGCGTGGCGTTTCGCAACCTGGTGTTCGCCGGCGAGCACTTCAGCGATCTGTGGTACGGGTTCATGAACGGCGGAGCCGAGACGGGTCGCCTCGCGGCCAACTACGTCGCAAACCGGCTGCCCCCCGGTTGACAGCTGGCGAGATCTGCGGATCCGATGCTCGCCGGGTGGGTTGACCACCCGCTCGGCGAGCTGTTTGCGAACGACCCGCGACGGCGAGGCTGATCCTCCGGGCCGCATGTGGCGGCTGGTCGTCGACGAGGGAGTGTCGTCATCATGGCCGAGATGAGCTACCGCAGGCTGGGGCGCTCCGGCCTCAAGGTCAGCGTCCTGTCGTTCGGATCATGGGTGTCGTTCGGTGACCAGCTCGACGTCGAGTCCGGCGCCGCATGCATGGATGCCGCCTATGAGGCGGGCATCAACTTCTTCGACAACGCGGAGTCGTACGCCGGCGGCCGGTCGGAGGAGATCATGGGTGCCATCATCGCCGACCTCGGTTGGGAGCGGCACGCCTATGTCATCTCCTCGAAGTACTTCTGGGGGGTGCGCGACGGCGTGAACAGCCGGAGAACCCTCAACCGCAAGTATCTGCTCGAAGCCATCGAGCCGTCACTCGAGCGCCTCGGCCTGGAGCACCTCGATCTCATCTACTGCCACCGCCCCGACTCCGACACGCCCGTCGAGGAGACGGTCTGGGCGATGAGCGACATCATCTCGGCCGGCTACGCCCACTACTGGGGCACCTCGGAGTGGCCGGCCGACGACATCCGCGCGGCCTACGAGATCGCCGACCGGCACCACCTGCACAAGCCGGTGATGGAGCAGCCGCAGTACAACCTGTTCGTCCGCGACAAGGTCGAGGAGGAGTTCGCGCGCCTGTACGAGGACATCGGCCTCGGCCTGACGACGTGGAGCCCCCTCGCGTCCGGGCTGCTGACCGGCAAGTACATCGACGGCGTGCCCGAGGGCAGCCGGGCGGCACTCGAGGGCTACGACTGGCTGCGCGAACGCGTGACCGATCCCGAGGCGAACGCGAAGGTCAAGCAGCTACGGGATGTCGCCGATGACCTCGACTGCACCCTCGCGCAGCTGTCGATCGCGTGGTGCGCGGCCAACCCGAACGTGTCCACCGTGATCACGGGCGCCAGCCGCGTCGAGCAGGTGCACGAGAACCTGGAAGCGCTCGACGTCCTCGAGCAGCTCGACGACGACGTGCTGGAGCGCATCGACGACATCATGGTCTGACAGGGAGTTGTCAACGCTGGTGGCGCGGTGTGCGGCCGCCCTCTGGGGAGAGTTGTCAACGCCGGCGGCGGGTTGTCTCCCCGGTGACGCGGGCTGACCGGCTCATGGGGAGAGTTGTCAACGCGGGCGGCTGGTTGTCTCCCCGGTGACGCGGGCTGACCGGCTCATGGGGAGAGTTGTCAACGCCGGCGGTGCAGATTCTCCCCACAGCGGTCAGGGTTGCAGACGCTCGGCCAGGTGGCGGATCGCCAGCGGATAGCGGTATTCGATGCTGGAGTGCGTGGCGTCGAACAGCTCGAAGTGGCTCGGCTGGACGCCCACATCGGCCAGGGCGTCGCGGAACGCCATCGCCCCGAGGTCCAGCCAGAACTGGTCGCGTGTGCCCGCGTCGACCCAGATCGCCCGCAGTCCGCGCACAGCGTCAGCGCGGTCGGCGACCATCCGTACCGGGTCCCAGGCGAGCCAGCGCTGCCAGACGTCGTCGATGATCCTGCCGGTGGCGGTGTCGAACGGCAGGTTGACCGTACCGTCTGGGTCCGCCGACCAGCACGCGGCCATGGTCCAGGCGTTGATGATGACGTCATCCTCCGGACCGACGCCGTGCGGGCGGCTGCGCCAGTTGTCCCAGAACACATCCCACGAGCCGTCGTAGCGGTCGCGCAGCGTCCGCGCGACGATGCGGAAGTCGCCGCCGAAGCAGGTCTCGAACAGGGCGTCGCCCGCGTGGGTCGCCAGCGCACCGAACAGGTCCGGGCGCAGCATCGGCGTGATCATCGCGCCGTACCCTCCCGACGACTTGCCCGCGATGCCGCGGTGGGACGCGCTCGCGAGTGTGGGGTACCGCTGGTCGACGAACCCCACGACGTCGTCACAGAGGTACGTGTGGTAGTCGCCGACCGCGGGTGAGTCGACGAACTGGCTACCGCCGAGGGAGGTGAAGCAGTCGACGAACACCAGACGGACCGGCGGGTGCGAGGGATCGGCCAACGCCGCGTCGAAGCGCTCGAGCGCGCTCTCGCGCAGCGCCAGGCGGTAGCGCCACATGTCGAGGTGGCCCGTGAACCCCTGGATGACGTAGATCGTCGGTGTGCGCTCGTCGGCGGCCACGTGCGGCGGCGTGAGCACCCACAGCGGACGCGTGGCGGGATCGCCGAGAGGGTTGTCCGCGAGTGCGGCGCTCGTGATCTGATGTTCGTCGAGAGCGCCCCGCAGGTCGCGCCCCCACGGGGCATGGACGTCAGCCATCGGAGATCCGATCAGGGTCGGTGCGTGTCAGCCCGCGGCGCGTTCGCGTTCGCGCAGCTCCACGCGCCGGATCTTGCCCGACACCGTCTTGGGCAGCTCGTCGACGAACTCGATGCGCCGTGGGTACTTGTAGGGCGCGGTCGTCGCCTTCACGTGATCCTGGATCTGCGTGGCGAGGTCGTCGGACGGCTCGTGGCCCGACGCCACGACGACGAACGCCTTGACGACCTGCCCGCGGTCACGGTCGGGCACGCCGATCACCGCCGTCTCGGCGACCCCTGGGTGCTCGATGATCGCGGACTCGACTTCGAACGGCCCGATCCGGTAGCCCGCCGAGATGATGACGTCGTCGTCGCGCGAGACGAACCAGAAGTAGCCGTCCTCGTCGACGTGCGCCCGGTCGCCGGTCAGGTACCAGTCGCCCCGGAAGGACGCCGCGGTCGCTTCGTCGTCGTCCCAGTAGCCCGCGAACAGTCCGACGGGGCGCTCCGGCGCGACCCGCACCGCGATCTGACCCTCGTTGCCGGGGTCCAACACGTTGAGGTCGTCGTCGACCACCGCGATGTCGAAGCCGGGGGTCGGTTTGCCCATCGAGCCCGGCCTGAGCGGCAGGCACCGGTAGTTGGCCACGATGTTGACCGTCTCGGTCTGACCGTACCCATCGTGGATCTCGGTGGCGGTGGCGTCACGCCAGGCGTTGAACGTCTCGGGGTTGAGCGGTTCGCCAGCGGCGGTGCAGTGGCGTAGGGTCGAAAGGTCGTAGTGCGACAGATCCAGTTGCACCAGCGCGCGGTAGATCGTGGGGGGTGCGCAGAACGTCGTGACGCCGTGCTCCGCGATCATGCCGGCCATCACGCTGAAGTCGGGGCTGCCCTGTGGGTTCCACATGAGCACGGTGCAGCCGATCGACCACTGACCGAACAGCTTGCCCCACGCTGCCTTGGCCCAGCCGGTGTCGCTGACCGTCCAGTGCACGTCGTCGGGGCGCAGGTCGTGCCAGTAGCGCGCCGTGATCTGGTGGCCGATCCCGTACGAGGCGTGCGTGTGCAGCACCATCTTCGGGTGGCCGGTCGTGCCCGATGTGAAGTACACCAGCAGCGGATCGTCCGCGGCGGTGTCGTGGGCACTCACGGTGTCCCGGGAGGCGGTGGCGCCTTCCGCCAACGCGACCCAGTCGTCGCGCGCCTCATCGGTGGTGATGAGGTGGACGAGGTCGGGGCAGCGCTGCCGGGCGACGTCGACCTTCGCTGTGCCGGCGCCGTCGGTGATTGCGATCCGCGCCTGTGAGCGCTCGATGCGGTAGGCGATGTCGTTGGGCTGCAGTTGGGTCGTTGCCGGCATCGGGACCGCGCCGAGCTTGAACGCTCCGAGCAGGACGTCGTACCACTCGACGATCCGCGGCAGCATGACGAACACCCGGTCACCGGGCTCCACGCCCAGCGACGCCAGGAACGCTGCTGTGCGGTCAGCGCGATCGTGCAGATCGCCGAAGGTCACGTGGTGCGCCCGGTGGCCGTCGGCGGCCACGGCGATCAACGCGGGCCGACCTGGCTCGATCGCCGCCCAGTCGTCGATGACGTCGCGGGTGTAGTTGAACCGCTCCGGGACCGCGAGTGAGAACGTCGCCCGCGTGTCGTCGTAGTCGGTCATGTTCATGACGTCGTCCATGCGGCCATACCCCTCGCGTTGCTCCACCCGGATGGATCATGCCTGACCGGCCCCGGGCACAACCATGGTCAATCGCGCGACGGCGCAGGACCTGCTGGGCCGGACATCGCACGACCGAGGCGATCGGCCACGGCCCGGAGGTCCTCGCCGATGCGGTCGCGCTGTTGTTGGTCGGGGAAGCGGTAGGCGGGGCCGAACACGGTGAGCGAAGCCAGCGGTTGCCCATCGTCGGCAAGCACGGGCGCCGCCGCGCCGGTGACGCCAGCGACCCACTCCCCGGCCGCCCAGCCGTAGCCGCGACGTCGGATGCCATCGAGTCGGCGGCGGATCGCGTCGGGGTCCGTCAGCGTGCGGTCGGTCGGCCGGGACAGATCGCGACCCAGGTAGGCGTCGAGCCTGTCGTCGGGCCACGACGCCATCAGCGCGAACCCGCCCGCGACGGTGTGGGGCGCGAACCGTTGTCCGGTCCAGTCCGGCACGGTCACCGCTTCGGGGCCGCGCGCCTGCGCCGCGTAGATCAGGTCGCTTCCGTCGCTGACCGCCAGCGCGGCGTCCTCACCGAAGCGGTCGACGAGTTCGGTCAGGTACGGGTGGGCCAGGCCGAGCAGGTGGGAGATCGAGTGGCCGCCACCGGTCACCGCCGCGAGCCCGGGCCCGGGCTGCCAGGTGCCGTGTGCGGGGCCCCGACTGACGACCGCGATCGACTCGAGCGTCATCAACAGGCGGCTGGTCGTGCTCGGTGCCAGGCCGGTGTGCTGCGCCACGGCGGACAGCGGCACGGCGGCTTCGTGGGACGCGAGGGTGCGCAGGACGTCGAACGCGCGCAGCACCGATTGGACGTGCTCGACCACCCGTTGACCACCTGTGTACGCATCGACTACGCTCTCTTCCAGAATACAGAACGTTCCACATGATGGAATTCATCTCGGACGGTGATGCCATGCGGCCGGCCGGATCGGTGATCGTGACCTGCGCGGTGACGGGCAGCGCGCACACGCCGACGATGAACAACGACCTGCCGGTCACCATCGACGAGATGGTCGACGGTTCGGTCGCGTCGGCGGCGGCCGGGGCGGCGGTCATCCACCTCCATGCGCGGGACCCGCGTGACGGTCGGCCCTCGGCTGACGTCGGCCTGTTCCGTGAGTACTGCGCGGGCATCAAGTCGCAGTGCGACGCGGTCCTGTCGCTGACAACGGGTGGAGGGCCAGGGCAGTCCGTCGACGAGCGCCTGCGGGTGGTCCGCGAGCTCGAGCCCGAGCTCGCCACGTGCAACCTGGGCTCGATGAACTACGGGCTGTTCCAGATGATCCCCCGATACGAGGGCCGCTGGAAGTACGACTGGGAGGAGCCGTTCCTCGAGTCGACCCGGCACGAGCCGTTCATCAGTCGCTTCTCCGACATCGAGTACATGCTGACCGAGCTCGCGGACCAGACCGGCTGCCGGTTCGAGTTCGAGGCGTACGACATCGGGCACCTGTACACGCTCGCGTTCTTCGCCGACCAGGGGCTCGTGACACCGCCGATCTTCCTGCAGTTCGTCATCGGCACGCTGGGCGGCATCGGCCCGGCCGTCGAGAACGTGTTCCACATGAAGGAGGCGGCGGTGCGGCTGTTCGGTGACGACCTCGAGTGGGGCATCCTCGGCGGCGGCCGGGCCCAGTTCGATCTGATCACCGCTGGTGCGACCCTCGGCGGGAACGTCCGGGTCGGTCTCGAGGACTCGATCTACCTTCGCAAGGGCCGGCTGGCGGAGTCCAACGCGGAGCAGGTCGACAAGATCGTGCGCATCCTCACCGAGCTGTCGCGTGAGCCGCTGAGCGCGGCACGGACACGGGAGGTGCTCGGTCTCAAGGGCCTGGACCGCGTTGCGTTCTGACGACGCCCCCGTGACCGCCGTGCCGCAGGACACGTTCGGGGTGATCGGTGCCGGCGTCATCGGCACCGGATGGGTCGTGCGAGCGCTCGGCCGTGGGCTGGACGTCGTGGCGCACGATCCGGCGCCGGGCGTGCGGGACCGGGTGCGCGACGCCGTCGTGCGGGCATGGCCGGCCGTCAGCCGCCTCGGCCTGCATCCCGGCGCCGATCCCGATCGCCTGGCGTTCGTCGACACCATCGATGCGGTGGCCAGGACTGCCGGGTTCATCCAGGAGGCCGTGCCGGAGGACCTCGGGGCCAAGCGTGCCGTGCTGGCGGCCACCGACGAGGTGGCCGGCGCCGACGTGGTCATCGCGTCGTCGACCTCAGGGCTGCGGCCGACGACGCTGCAGGCTGGTCTGCGCCACCCTGGCCGTGTCGTCGTGGGGCATCCGTTCAACCCCGTGTACCTGCTGCCGCTGGTCGAGGTCGTCGCGGGCGAGCGCACGACGCCCGACGCCGTCGACCGCACCCGTGCGGTCTACGCCGACCTCGACATGCACCCGTTGATCGTGCGGCGCGAGACGGACGGCTTCGTCGCCGATCGCCTCCTCGAGGCGGTGTGGCGTGAGCAGCTGCACCTGCTCGCCGAGGGCGTCGCCACCACGTCCGAGCTCGACGAGGCACTCGTCTACGGGCCGGGCCTGCGGTGGGCGGCCATGGGCACCAACCTCACCTACCACCTCGGCGGCGGCGAGGGTGGCATGCGCCACATGCTCGCGCAGTTCGGGCCGGCGCTGGCGTGGCCGTGGGCGCGGTTCGAGGCGCCGCCGCTGACCGAGGCGCTGACCGCCGCGCTGGTCGATGGCACCCGGGACCAGGCGGCCGGGCGGTCCGTCGCAGAGCTCGAGCGGCTGCGCGACGAGGCGCTGGTGTCGGTCATGCACGCGCTGCGCGGCACCGGGCTGGGCGCGGGCGCGATCGCGTCCCGACGCGAGGCCCGCACGCTCGCCGCCGGCGCTCCGCTGCGGTGGCACGCGGATCACGACGTGCCGGCACCACTGCCGCTGTATGCGTGCACGGTCGCCCCGGACTGGGTCGACTACAACCGGCACATGACCGAGTCGGCGTACCTGTACGCCTTCGGCTGGGCCAGCGACGCGTTCTTCCGCTACATCGGCATCGACGAGGCCCACCGCGACGCCGGCGCCTCGTACTACACCGTCGAGAGCCACCTGGTGTACCGGCGGGAGGTGGGCGAGGGCGAGCCGCTGCGCTTCACCACCCAGCTGCTGGGTCACGACCTCAAGCGGCTGCACCTGTTCCACACGATGAGGCACGGCGCGAGCGGCGACGTGCTGTGCACCAATGAGCAGATGCTCGTCCACGTCGACACGGCGGACGGCCGATCCGCGCCCGTGCCCCCTGCGCGGCTCGACGCGCTGCGCGCGGTCGCGGCGGTCCACGACCAGCTGCCGAGGCCGGACCGCGCGGTGCTGGCGATCGGGGGGTGAGTGGTGGACTTCGAGCTCAGCGACGAGCAGCGGATGATCCTGGACGTCACGCGGGCGTTCGTGGACGCCGAGCTCGCGCCGCACGAGGAGGAGGTCGAGCGCTCCGGGCGGGTCCGCCCGGAGCTGGCCGAGCAGATTCGTCGGCGTGCCCTCGACGGCGGGCTCTACGCGGCCAACATGCCCGCCGAGCTCGGCGGCGGCGGACTGGGCACCCTGGATGTCGCGCTGATGGAGCGCGAGTTGGGTCGCACCGCGATGGCGCTGCAGTACATCGTCGCGCGCCCGTCCAACATCCTGCGCGCGTGCACCGGTGACCAGGTCGACCGCTGGCTGCTGCCGACGATCCGAGGTGAGCGCGTCGAGTGCCTCGCGATGTCAGAGCCCGACGCCGGGTCGGATCTCCGTGGCATGCGCTGCCGGGCGGTGCGTGACGGCGACGACTACGTCATCACCGGGACCAAGCACTTCATCAGTCACGCAGACGTCGCCGATTACGTCATCCTGTTCGCCGCGACCGGTGACGATCACGACGCGCAGCGGGGGCGGCGCAGTCGCGTCACAGCCTTCCTCGTCGACCACGGTACGCCCGGCTTCGAGGTCGCCGAGGGGTACCGGTCGGTGTCGCACCGGGGGTACCACAACGCCGTGCTGCGGTTCGACGGCTGTCGCGTGCCGGTCGCCAACATCCTCGGGGATGAGCATGATGGCTTTGCCGTGGCGTCGACATGGCTGTCGTCGTCGCGGCTCCAGGTGGCCGCGACGTGCCTCGGTCGTGCGGATCGTGCGATCGAGCTCGCGACCCGGTGGGCGGCCGACCGCGTGCAGTTCGGGCGGCCCATCGGGCGCTTCCAGGGCGTGTCGTTCAAGTTGGCGGACATGGCCGCGCGCCTCGCCGCGGCCGAGCTGCTGACCTACCGGGCGGCATGGCTCGACGACCAGGGCCGGATGACCGACGCCGACGCGGCGATGGCCAAGCTGGTCGCGTCCGAGATGCTGGCGTTCGTGACCGACGAGGCCCTGCAGATCCTCGGCGGCATGGGGCTGATGGACGACTTGCCCCTCGAACGGTTGTGGCGCGACGCACGCGTGGAGCGCATCTGGGACGGCACGTCGGAGATCCAGCGCCACATCATCTCCCGCTCCATGTTGCGCGCCGTCGGCGGGTGACCGTGGTACCGGACCGCCTGCGGCGGCTGCTCGACCCCGCGACCATCGCCGTCGTCGGCGGGGCCGAGGCAGCCGAGGCGATCGCACAGTGCGACCGCCTCGGCTACGCAGGCGACGTGTGGCCCGTGCACCCGACGCGGCGGCAGATCGGCGGACGGCGCGCGGTTGCAGCGGTCGATGTGCTGCCGGGTGCGCCGGACGCTGCGCTGGTCGCCGTCGACCGCCACCGCACGATCGATGTCGTCGCGGCCCTGCGCGCAGTCGGCGCCGGAGGTGTCGTGTGCTTCGCATCCGGGTTCGCGGAGGTCGGCCGCGAAGGGGCACTGTTGCAGGAGCGCCTGCGCGTGGCCGCCGGCGACATGCCCCTGCTCGGTCCAAACTGCCACGGGTTCGTGAACGCGCTGTCGGGTGCGGCGCTCTGGCCCGACGCCCAGGGCTGTCTCCGCGTCGGTCGCGGTGTCGCGGTGGTGACGCAGTCGGGCAACCTGGCCCTGTCGATCACCATGCGTCGCCGCGGACCGCCGGTTGCGCAGGTCATCACGGTCGGCAACCAGGCCGGCGTGCGGCTCGAGGACTGCGTGGCCGTGCTCGCGTCCGACCCCCGCATCACCGCGATCGGGCTGCACGTCGAGCAGTTGACCGACCCGGTCGCCTTCGGCCGCGCTGCGATCCGGGCCTGGGACCACCACACTCCCATCGTCGTGCTGCAGACCGGGGTGTCGACGGAGGGCGCCGTGCTGGCCCGCACGCACACTGCGTCGCTGACCGGCCGGACCGCCACGTACCGGTCGCTGTTCGCCCGCTACGACGTCGCCGTCGTGCACTCGGCCCCGGCGTTCGTCGGCGCGCTGGCGGTGTTGCACGCCTACGGCCGGCTGGGTGGCACGCGGGCCATATCGCTGTCCTGCTCGGGAGGGGAGGCGGCGCTGGTGGCCGACCGTGGTCATCACCACGGCGTCACCTTCCCCGTGCCGCCACCGGACGTCGCGGCCGGGATCGCACGCGCACTGGATCAGCGCGTGGCGGTCACGAACCCGTTGGACTACCACACCTTCCAGTGGGGCGACCGCGCCGCGCTGGAGCGCGTCTTCACGGCAGCGCTGCGCGGCCCCGTCGACGTGGGACTGCTCGTCGTCGACTTTCCGGGCGCCGACCACGATGCCCGGTCGTGGCAGGTCGCTGTCGACGCGGTCGTGGCGGCGCAGCGGGCGACGGGTGTGCCGGTCGTCGTGACGGCCGTGCTGCCCGAGAACCTGCCGGCGTCGGTGAGCGCTGAGCTGGCCGACAGCGGCGTGCCCGCAGTGGGTGACGTCGACACCGCGCTCGCCGCGGTTGCGGCGGCGGGCCGTCGTGGCGGACGCCCCGCGTTGCACCGGGGTGCTTCCACGGACCTGCCCAGGGCGCTTCGCCGCCGGGACCCGCCCGCGTCGCGCGCGCTGCTGGTCGGCGGCGGCGTCCTGGTGCCGCCCGGGCGCTTCTGCACCCGCGCCGAGATCGGTGCCGTGGCGGAGGAGGTCGGCTACCCGGTGACCGTCAAGGCCACCGAGCACGAGCACAAGACCGACATCGGTGGTGTCGCGGTCGACCTGCGGACGGCCGCGGAGGTCCGCGCCGCCGTCGCGGCCATGATGGACCTGGGCGACCGCTTCCTGGTCGAGCGTCACGTGCCGGAGGTCGTGGCCGAACTGCTGGTCGGCGTGCGGCGCGAGGGCGCGATCGGATACAGCGTCACGATCGGCGCCGGCGGGCTGCTGGTCGACCTGCTCGACGACCTGGTCACCTTGTTGGCGCCCGTGCGTCGCGACGAGGTGATGGCGGCGCTCGCGACCTTGAAGGTCGGCCGTGTGCTGTCCGGGCACCGGTCCCGCCCCGCAGGGGATGTGGTTGCGGCTGCCGACGCCATCTGCCGGATCGTCGCCATCGCCACATCCGATCCCACTGTCGTCGAGCTCGAGGTCAACCCGCTGCTCGTGCTGACCGAGGGTGTGCGGGCGGTCGACGTGTTGGTGCTGGAGACGAGTGACATGGCAGGTGACGACCCATGACCGACGTGCACGTCGCAGCGACACCCCCGCTGCTCGTAGTCACGCTGCAGCGCGGCACGGCCAACACCATCGACGCTGCCACGAGCCGCCGGCTGGGTGAGGTGTTCTCCAGGTTCCGCGACGACGCGCAGCTGCGGGTTGCCATCGTCACGGGCGCGGGACCGCGGTTCTTCAGCGCAGGTTGGGACCTGGGTGCCGCGGCCAGCGGTGAGGCGTACGACGCCGACTTCGGCGCCGGCGGCTTCGGCGGATACGGCGAGCTCGCCGGTCTGCGCAAGCCGGTGATTGCGGCGGTCAACGGCATGGCGGTGGGTGGTGGGTTCGAGCTGGTGCTGGCCGCCGACCTCGCCGTGGCGGCCGATCACGCGACGTTCTTCCTACCGGAGACGGCGGTCGGGGTCATCCCCGACAGCGGCAGCGTGCGTCTGCCGCGGCTGCTGCCCAGGCCGGTGGCGATCGAGGTGCTCATCGCGGGTCGTCGGCTGAACGCGGACGAGGCGCTGCGGTGGGGCGTGATCAACCGCGTCGTCCCCGCCGACGGGCTGATGACGGCGGCCACCGAGCTCGCCGAACGCATCGTCGATGCCGCGCCGCTGGCGGTCGAGGCCGTGCTCGACCTGGTCCGCCGGACCGAGCAGATGGCTGTCGTCGACAGCATGCGCCTGCTGCGCTCGGGCACGGTCGATCCCTACGAGCGCATGCTCGCGTCGGATGACGCGCTGGAGGGTCCCCGTGCGTTCGCCGAGCGGCGCCCCCCGCGGTGGACGGGTGGCTGATGGTGGACAGCGATCGCCGTGCTCACGTCGCCGCATCGCCGGGTCGGACACCCGGGACCTCCAGCGAGTGGCTGTCCGGGTAGGCGGCCCGTGCGGATGATCGGACCCGTGCTCGATCAGCTCGTACAGATCAGGCCCGTGTCGAACGCACGCTTCTCGGGATCGTGCGCCGCCACGCCCCCGACGGTGGGCGCTACGGCGATTCGGTCGCCTCGACGTGCGTCACGGGGATGCGCAGGGTCCGGGAGGCGCGCGAGACGAGATCCATCTTGAGCCAGCGAGAGGCGCCGGCCGGCAGCGTCGACAGGATGACCTCGTCGCACTGCCATCTGCGGAGCGCGTCCTGGATGGCGTCGAGCGGGCGCTCGTCGCCGACCTGACCATCGACCTCCGCGCCGAGGTCCCGGAAGCGCTCGATCGCGTCGTCCAGGCGTCGCCGTGCGATCGCCCACGCCTCGTCCACGGTATGGGTCCACCCTTCCGGGTTGACGTTGGCGGGCACCACGACGTGGAACCGGCAGGGTCCCTCGGAGGTCCGACGTCGCAGCTCGGCGAGCAGATGCGCGCCGCCGAGCGTCTGGTTGGCGACCACGAGATAGTCGGTCATGGTGCACGCTCCCGGGGTGGTAGAGTCTACTTCAGCGCGACGCGGCTGTGTAGGCCCCGCCTCGTCGACCGGGGCGGAAACGCAGTGCCGTGTGCCCCCGGCAACGCCCGTTGCGCCCGGTCGGACGCACGAGGCGGACAACGGATGCACGGCGCCTGTTTCCCGCGACGGCCTCAGCCCGTAGCATCCGCGCATGCTGCTGACCGCTGCCACGATCTGGACGGGGACCGGTGCCGTGATCGATGCCGGCACCATCGCGATCGAGGGTGGGCGCATCGCCGCGATCACGACCGGACCGCCACCATCGGGAACCTCGGCGTCCGATGTCATCGACCTGCCCGGTCACACGATCCTGCCCGGCTTCCAGGACGCGCACTGCCATCCCGGCCACGGTGGTGTGCGGCGGTTGTCGTGCGACCTGACCGACGCCGACAGCAGACCCGCCTGCGTGTCGGCGGTGGCGGCGTACGCGCTGGCCAACCCGCACGACCCGTGGGTCACCGGCGGTGGATGGAGGATGTCGCACTTCCCCGGCGGAAACCCGAGACGCGAGGACCTCGACCGGGTCGTGCCCGACCGGCCCGTCTTCCTCGTCAACGCCGACGGGCACGGCGCCTGGGTCAACAGCCGCGCGCTCGAACTGGCCGGCGTCGCCGCCGACACACCCGATCCCGTCGACGGTCGGATCGAACGGGATCCCGATGGTGGTCCGACCGGCGCGTTGCACGAGGGCGCCATGGACCTGGTGCGCCGGCACCTTCCGCCGTCCGGTCCCGACCGGCAGGTCGAAGCACATCGTGCGGGCCAGCAGCACCTGCATGAACTGGGCGTCACCGCCTGGAGCGACGCGTGGGTCACACCGGCCGAGCTGGCCGCCTATCAGACGCTGGCGGATGCAGGCGAGCTGACCGCACGCGTGACGGCGGCGCTGTGGTGGGAACGCGACCGCGGACTCGAGCAGATCGACGACCTGGTCGCGCAGCGCGGTGCCACCCACGGCGAGCGCCTGTCAGCCGGCACGGTCAAGATCATGGCCGACGGCGTGGTCGAGAACGGCACGGCGGCCATGCTCGAGCCCTACCTCGACCCCGACGGCGGACCGACGACCAACGTGGGGCTGCGCCACCTCGACCCGGAGCTGTTGACCGCCGCCGTGGTCGAGCTGGACCGGCTGGGATTCCAGGTGCACGTCCACGCGATCGGCGACGCGGCCGTCCGGGACGCGCTCGACGCGTTCGCGGCCGCACGCCGGGCCGGGGGGAGCGGTCGCCGGCACACCATCGCGCACCTGCAGGTCGTCGCGGCGGAGGACCTGCCGCGGTTCGCAGAACTCGGCGTGATCGCCAACGCTCAGCCCTACTGGGCCCAGTTCGAACCGCAGATGACCGAGCTCACCCTTCCTCTGCTCGGTCCGGTCCGCGGAGACCTGCAGTACCCGTGGGCCGGTCTGCTCGCGCATGGCGCCGTGCTCGCCTTCGGCAGCGACTGGCCGGTATCGACCGCCGACCCGCTGCGTGGCGTCGAGGTCGCGATCACGCGCACCGACCCGGAGCATCGCGGCGCCCAGCCCTTCCTGCCCGAGCAGCGCATCGGGCTGCACGACGCGCTGGTGGCCGCGACGCGCGGCAGTGCGTTCGTCAACGGCACCGCAGACTCGACCGGAACGGTCGCGCCAGGGATGGCAGCCGATCTCGCCGTGCTGGACGGTCGGCTCGTGGGCCGCGATGCCGTGGCACCCGCGGACCTGACCGTCGCGCTGACGATGGTCGACGGAGTCATCGTGCACGAAGCGCCTTGAACGGAGATTCAAATACTGCGACAATCATCGCGGAGCCTGGTTCCACGAGACACGGGGTTGACCGGCTTCGCCGGACAAGCAGCCACGGGCGGCCAGGAGGTGTGACGGTGTCCGCGCCAGCGCTCGACCCGGCAGATCTCGCGCGCAGCGCCGCCCCGCACGCGCAGGCGCGCACGTTGCCGGGCGCCGCCTATCACGCCGCCGACGTCTTCGCATGGGAGCAGCGTGAGCTGCTACCCCGGTCGTGGGTCTGCGTCGGGCGCAGCGACGACCTCGCCACGCCCGGTGACCGCCGCGCGCTGTCGGTCGGAGCCGAGCCCGTGGTGCTCACCCGGGACAGCGATGGTGGGCTGCACGCGCTGTCGAACGTGTGCCGCCACCGTGGCCACGAGGTGGTCGCGGCCGGCGACAGCTCCGGCACGACGCTGCAGTGCCCGTACCACGCGTGGACCTACGGCCTTGACGGGCGCTTCCGGGGCGGTCCGCGGCTGCGCCAGACTCCCGACTTCGACCGCACCGACCCGTCGCACGGCCTCGTCGCACTGCACGTCGCCGAGTGGCGGGGCTGGATGTTCGTCGCGGCCACGACCCACCCGCCGGCGTTCGCCGCGTGGGTCGACGGGCTCGACGCGATCATCGGTCCGTACGGCCTCGAACGCATCCGCACGGTCGTGACGCACGACTACGAGGTCGCGGCCAACTGGAAGCTGCTGATCGAGAACTACCACGAGTGCTACCACTGCGACGAGATCCACCCGGAGCTGCGCAGGGTCAGCTCGCCGCGCAGCGGGACCGACATGGTCCCGAGCGGTGCGTGGCGCGGCGGCACGATGGAACTGCTGGACGGCGCCGAGACGATGTCGCTCGATGGGCGCAGCCGTGGTGTCGTGATGCCCGGTCTCGACCCGGCCCTGCGCACGACCGTCTGGTACGTCAGCGTGTTCCCGAACCTGCTGCTGTCGGTGCACCCCGACTACGTGATGACGCATGTCCTGCGACCGCTCGCGCCGGACCGCACCGCCGTCAGCTGCAGTTGGTTGTTCCCGCCCGAGGCGGTGGACCGACCCGGGTTCGACCCGTCGTACGCCGTCGAGTTCTGGGACATCACGAACCAGCAGGACTGGGCGGCCTGCGAAGGGGTGCAGCGCGGCGTGGGCGGCATCGGCTACCGGCAGGGGCCGTTCAGCGGCGACGAGGCGTCGGTGCACCGCTTCGTCCAGCAGATCGCGAACGCCTACCTCACCGGCACGTCGGGTGCCGTCCTCGCAGATCGCGCCGACTGACGCCGCCGGCGTTCGCCGACGGCGGCCGCGAGCAGCATGCATGCGGGCGCGATCACGAGCGCGAGCAGTGCGGTCCGCAGCCCGAAGCGGTCGCCCACCCAGCCCATGACCGGCGGGCCGACCACGAAGCCGCTGTAGCCGACGGCGGTGATCGCGGCGATCGCCCTGCCCGCGTCGGCCGCGCCGCCGACCATGCCGAACGCCGCCGGCGCGGCGACCGACAGGAAGAACCCCAACAGCAGGAACGCGCCGCCGGCGACCGCCGTCGTCGATGCTCCGACCACTGTGGCGCCGGCGACCAGCGAGCCGGCGCCCGAGACCAGCAGGGTCGCATGACGGCCAAGCCGGTACAGCACACGCGCGGCGAACAGGCGGCCGGCCGTGATCGCCAGGGCGAACGCGGCGAAGGCGACCGCGGCGCCCATGACCGGGCCCTGCAGCGTCGTGCGCACGAACAGCACCGCCCAGCCATCCATCGAGCCCTCGATGAAGAACGCGCACAGCACGACCAGGGCGGCGATCTGCAGGTCAGGGCGTCCACGCAGGACTCCCAGCGCCAGGCCGGGCGGGGGCGGTACCCCCTCGGACGGCGGCTCGTGGGGAATCAGAGCGACCACCGCGATGGCGGCGAGCCCGTGGGCGAGGCCGATGGAGACGAGCACCGCCGCTGGCAGCCAGCCCGCTGTGGTGGCGGTCGCCGCGAGCAGCGCGCCCGTGGCGCCGCCGGCACCGTATCCGGCATGGATGATCTGCAGCGCGGGGCGGTCGGTCGCCGCCTCGATCTCACCGCCCGCCAGGTTGACGAGCACGTCCACCATCCCGATGCCCACACCGAGCACCGCGAACGCCGGGGCCAGCCAGGGGCCCGTGGCGACCCCGACGAGCAGGCTCGCGGCGCCGGCCAGCCCGAACGCGGCCGCCAGGGCGTGGTGACGCGCCGGGCGCACCATGAGATCGCCGCCGAACGTCATCGTGGCGATGGCCGTGACGGACGTGACAGAGAACAGCCCACCGATCGCGGCCAGCGTCAGGCCGCGCACGTCCAGGTACTCGACGAGCACGACCGCCCACGCGCCCCAGAACGCGCCGTACACGCCATAGCCGAGCACCAGTGCGCTCACGCCGTGTTGCGGCGACCGCGGGCGTGGGCGCGACGCCTGGGCGGTCCGGCCATTGCCCGAGGGAGCCATCGCTGAGTATCGTATTCGAACGGCCGTTCAAATTTGGAGTCGATCCATGCTGACAGAGCCGCTGACCACGAACGAGCAGGCAGCGATCGAGAAGCTGATCGCCGAGCAGGAGCAGGTGTTCCTCCGCGGCCAGTCGCGGTCCGCGGAGTTGCTGGCGGAGGCCCGGCAGGTCCTCGCGGGCGGTGGCACATCGAGCTGGCAGATCGCCCGTCCGCAGATGATCTGGTTGTCCCACGGCGCAGGCTCCACGATGGTCGATGCCGATGGGCGATCGTACGTGGACATGCACGGCGGCTACGGCGTCGGCGTCGCGGGCCACGGTCACCCCGCGATCGTCGCGGCGGTCACCGGTCGCGTCCCGCGGGGTACGCACTTCGCGCAACCCACGCCCGACGCGATCGTGGTCGCGACCGAGTTGGCGCGGCGTTGGGGTCTGCCGTTGTGGCGGTTCGGCAACTCGGGCACCGAGGCGACGATGGACGCCGTCCACCTGATGCGGGCGATCTCAGGGCGCGATCGCATCCTCAAGGCCGAGGGCTGCTACCACGGCCACCATGACTCGGTGATGGTCTCCGTCGCCAACGAGATCGACGAGATCGGTCCGGCGACGCGACCGACGTCCGCGGCGGCCGGAGCGGGGATCCCGGGCGTGCTGACCGACCTGACGACGATCGTGCCGTTCAACGACCTCGATGCCGTCGCGCGGGCATTGGACGAACACGCTGGCGAGATCGCGGGCATGATCGTCGAGCCCATCATGATGAACGCCGGCATCATCCCGCCGGACGACGGTTATCTGGCAGGGCTGAAGGAACTGCTGCACGACCACGACGTGTTGCTGGCGTTCGACGAGGTCAAGACGGGCATCACCACCGCTGCGGGCGGTGTCACCGAGGTCTCGGGTGTGACGCCCGACATCGTCACCCTCGCCAAGGCGCTGGGCGGCGGCGTTCCGTGCGGGGCGATCGGTGGCACGGCCGACGTCATGGCCTACATCGCCGATGGCCGCTACGAACAGGTCGGGACCTTCAACGGAAACCCCCTGACGATGGCCGCGGCGCGTGCGATGCTGACCGAGGTGACCACCCCCGAGGCGTACGCGCACCTCAATGCGCTGCGCGACCAGTTGGTCGACGGCGCGGCGGAGATCGTCGAGCGCTACGGGCTGCCGGCATATCCGCTGGGCTTCGGCGCCAAGGGCAGTGTCACGTTCGCTTCCGAGCGCGTTCGCAACTATCGTGACTTCATGCGGATCGACGATCAGCTGTCGCACCTGCACTGGCTGTTCCAGCACAACAACGGCGTGTTCCTTCCGCCATGGGGCAAGGCCGAGCAGTGGACGCTGTCGGTGCAGCACTCGCATGACGACGCCGCACTGTTCCTGTCGAACTTCGAGGCCTTCGCGGCCGCGCTCCGCGGATAGCGGCAATGGCGGCTGAGCGCGTCCACCTGGCGGGGCTGACGAAACGCTTCCGGGACGTGGTCGCGGTCGACGCCATCGACCTGGATGTCACCGCCGGTGAGTTCTTCTCGCTGCTGGGCCCCTCGGGATGCGGCAAGACGACGACACTGCGGCTGATCGCCGGGTTCGAACGCCCCGACGGCGGCGAGATCCGCGTCGGCGGGGTCGACATGTCCACCACGCCGCCGCATCGCCGGCCGGTGAACACCGTCTTCCAGCACTACGCGCTGTTCCCCCACCTGAGCGTGCACGACAACGTCGGGTTCGGGCTGCGGTTCACGGATGCGGGCACCGACGAGCGCCGCCGCCGCATCGCCGAGGCGTTGGAACTGGTCCAGCTCGGCGACCTGGGGCGGCGGATGCCGGCGCAGCTGTCGGGTGGACAGCAGCAGCGAGTGGCGCTGGCCCGTGCGCTGGTGCTCAGCCCGTCGGTGCTGTTGCTCGACGAGCCGCTCGGTGCCCTGGACGCCAAGCTGCGCAAGCTGCTGCAGGTCGAGCTGAAGGCGCTGCAGGAGCGTGTGGGCATCACCTTCCTGTACGTCACGCACGATCAGGAGGAGGCGCTGACGATGTCGGATCGCCTGGCGGTGATGGACGCCGGAAGGATCCGCCAGGTCGGCACGCCGCGCGCGGTGTACGAGTCACCGGAACACGCGTTCGTCGCCGACTTCCTCGGCGCCGCCAACCTGCTGGACGCCCAGGCCACAGGGGTCGACCAGGACGGCCGCGTCCGGGTCCGCATCGACGATCTGGAGCTGCGCGCGTCCGCCGCCGGCCGTGAGCTCAGCGGGCCCGTGAAGCTGGTCATCCGCCCTGAGCGGGTGGTGCTCGATGCCGTGGACAGTGCCACCGTGACCCAGGAGAACACGCTGCGCGGCGTGGTTGAGCGGACGGTGTTCCAAGGTCCGGTCACACAGGTGATCGTCGGGTTGTCGGGACAGCGGCGGGTGCAGGCGCTGCTGGCCAACCAAGGCGGCGACGCGGGGTGGCCCGCCGGCGCCACGGTGGCGGTCCATCTGCCGGCGGCGGCGCTCCGTGCCCTGCCGGTCGAGCGCACGCAGACCGAAGCGGAGGCCGCTGCGGCCGTGGCCCCCTGATCTGCGACGCCCGGCTGCATACGCGGGCGGGGACCTCCCGAGGAGCGGGAGTCGGTCGTCAGGTCCCGGCATCGAAGCCGACGCGGCCCGACTCGTACGGGTGGGTGGTGATCACTCGGGCGTCCGCGCTCTACAGGTCGAACTGTGCGAGGTCCTCGACCGCGGAGCCGCGCTCCCCCGAGCGGCTGCGGCTGCGGCGCAGCGCGATGCCTGCGCCGACGACCGCGACCAGTGTGATGACCAGCAGGATCGTGGCCAGCGCGTTCAGCGCCGGCGTCGGCCCCAGGCGCGTGCTGCTGTACAGGCGCACCGGCAGCGTGATCGAGTCCTGACCCGCCGACAGGAACGCCGAGATCACGAAGTCGTCGATCGAGATCGCGAACACCAGCGCGAGGGCGGCGTAGATGGCGGGCAGCAGCAGGGGCAGCAGCACCAGGCGCATCGCCTGCCAGCGTGACGCGCCCAGGTCCATGGCCGCCTCCTCGTACTGGGCGGTCACGGCGAACAGGCGGCCGCGCAGCACGACCACCACGTAGCTGATCGTGAAGGTGACGTGTCCGAGCAGCTGCGCGGGCGTGCCGAGCTCGACGAAGCCAAAGAGGTTGGTGAACACCAGGAACAGGGCGACGCCCATCACGATCTCGGGCGTGATCAGCGGGAACAGCATCAGGGTGTTCGCCGCGCGGGCTCCCCGGCCCTGCCACCGGGCCAGGCCGACCGCCAGCCCGATGCCGAGCGGTGTGGCGATCAGCATTGTGAGCACGGCGATCTTCAGGCTCTGCATCAACGACGCACGCAGTGCCGGGTCGCTGACCACCGACAGCGCCGGGTCGGTCACGTACCAGCGCAGCGAGAAGCCCTGCCACGCGCTGCGGGAGCGGCCGGCGTTGAACGAGAACTGGATCGCGATGAGCACGGGGACCAGCGCCCACACCAGGTACAGCGCGGTGAACGCCGCCAGCCATCGCGGCCGTCGCCATGGGTTCGCCAACCACTCCCGCACCCGCTCCACCCGCGACCGACGTTCGGTGCGGTCCGCTGCCGGCCGGGTCGTCGCCTCCCCACTCATGCGCGTGCCTGTCGGGTCTCACGCGCCACGCTGAACAGGTAGTAGCTCATCAGCAGCCCCACGAACGCCATCAACACGACCGTGATCGCCGCGCCCTCGGTCCCACCGATGCCCGAGCTGATGAACTGGTCGATCTCGTTGCCGATCATGCGGGTGCGCGGCGATCCTGACAGCAGGTTGGGCGTGTAGTAGTCACCGAACATCGGGAGCATGATCAGCACGGTGCCGGCGAGGATCCCCTGGCGCGAGAGCGGAAGCGTGACCCGCGTGAACGTCCGGAACGGGCTGGCGCCAAGATCCCGCGACGCCTCGAGCAGGTCCTCGCCGATGCGGTCCAGCGCGGCGTACAGCGGCAGGATGAAGTACGGGATGTAGCCGTACACAAGTCCGAGGACCACTGTCGACGAGCGTCCCGCCAGCCAGTCCTGTGGCGCGCTGAGCAGCCCGAGCGCCACCATCGCCTGGTTCGCCAGACCGTCGACCGACAGCAGGTTGACCCACGCCAGCATCCGCATGATGTAGTTGATCCAGAACGGCAGGATCAGCAGCACGAGCAGCGGGACCTTCCAGCGGCCCGCGCGGCGCGCGATGAAGTACGCCACGGGATAGCCGATCACGATGCACAGGGCCGATGCGACCACCACATAGGTCACCGTCCGCAGGAAGAGCGGGGTCAGTCGCCCGCCCGCGAGGTCCTGCAGCACGCCGATGAACGTGGTCGGATCCCAATGGAGCGGGTTCCACACCGGCTGGGCGAGACCGAACAGCGGATCGATCGTGCCCATGGCGACGGCGAGGATCGCGTAGAACGGGACCACGAACAGCAGGAGCAGCCAGACCACGCCTGGGAGGGCGAACAGCGGCCACAGCAGGTTGCGATCCGACGTACGGCCCTGGCCGCTGTGGACGGCCGCCCGGTCAGGCACCGGCCTGCGCCGACGCCCACACCCGCTGCCACAGCTGATCGGCCTCCGGCGTCAGCTGCAACGGCACCTGCCCCCGCTCGAAGTCGCCCTCACGCACCACCGCCGACTCGAGGTTCGGCGGCACCCACTCGTCGGCGACGAGGGTGTCCGGGTTGATCGACGTCAGCGGTGGCTGGTAGCCGGTCCACCCGAAGTTGTGCAGCGCGTTGTCATTGTCGAGCATGAAGTTGAGGAACTCGTGTGCGAGCACGGGGTGCTCGGCGTTCGCCGTGATGACCATGGTGTCGTTCGCGATGAGCCCCCCGGCGTCGCCGCCTCCCGACGGGGGCCAGTAGTAGCGCAGCACCGATGGATCGCCGCCTTTGGGCATGTAGTACTGCGCGTTGACCATGTCGCCCGACCACGCGTGGTGGATGCCGAGCTTGTTCTCCGGCAGCTTGATGTACGCGCCGTCGATCGAGTAGCGGATGTTGACCAGATCAACCAGCTCGGACAAGCTGGCGCCCGCCTCCTCCAGCACGACCGGGTCGGTGGTGTTGGGATCGAGCACGCCGTTGTGGAACAGCGCGACCGAGATGGTCTCGCGGTTGTCGTCGTACAGCCCCACCTCGCCCTTGTACTGCGGGTCCCAGAAGATGTCCCAGGGGTTGTCGATGCTCTCGGGATCGAGCTCGACGCGGTCGGTGCGCCATGCCAGCCCGGTCTGGTAGATGGCGTACGGCACGCTGTAGCGCGAGCCCGCGTCGTAGTACGGGTCAGCCAGCTCGGCCCACACGTTGGCGTCGAGGTTCGGCAGGTAGTCGTGGTTGAGCGGCTGCAGCAGCTTGCCCGCCACGTACTTGGGCAGCACAGGTGAGGTCGGGAAGAAGACGTCGACCTGCAGCTCGCCGGACGCCAGCTTCCGCAGAGCCTCGTCGAGGTTGTAGAAGGTGGTCAGTTCGTAGTCGACGCCGAACTCCTTGCTGAAGCGCTTGAGCGTGTCGACGTTGAGGTAGTCCGCCCAGTTGTAGATCTGGAGCGGACCGGCCTCGGGCTCGAGTCCCGACTCGATCGATGGGATGTCGTCGAAGAGGGGCTGCTCGACGGGCTCTCCCGGTGAACCGATCGCGAGCCCGCCCGTGTCATCGGGTGCGCTGCTGGTCGCCTCGGATGCACCGCCGCCAGCGTCATCGGTCGTGGTGGCCGCACCGCCACAGGCGGTGAGCAGCGCCCCGCCGGCGACGCCTCCGGACAGACGCAGGAAGTCGCGTCTGGACAGCCCACGTGGAAGGATGAGGCGTTCTTTGGGATGGCGCATCGAGCTTCTCCTCTGGGTCAGTGGGTCGTCACCTCATCGAGCTGGAAGTCGAGGCGGCGCATTGCATGGGCCAGCGACACCGACAGCATGTGGGCGCCGTCGACGTCTGCGTCGTCCAGCGCGACCTGGAGCGCGAGGCCGTCCATGAGCGCGGCGAGCTCGAGTGCGAACTCATGGGGATCGATCACCGTCGCGAAGACGGCGCGGCGCTGCCCGGAGCGCACGACGTCGGCGATGGTCGAACGCCACCTCCGATCCAGTGCCGCGCGACGTCGGGCGACGTCGGGATCGTGCAACGCGCGTGCCCACAGCTCCACCCAGAGCCGCCACTCGGCGTCCACGCCATCGTGGGCGTCAGGTGTCGACGGGCACGACCCGGCGATCAGCTCGGCCAGCTGCCGCCGCGGGTCGTCGATCGCCGAGATCGCGCGGAAGGTGTGCAGGTAGAACGCGTCCTCGGCTGCCGCGAGCGCCTCGGCGAGCAGGCGGTCCTTGCTGTCGAAGTAGTACAGGATCAGCCCGGTGCTCATCGCGGCGGCCTCGGCGATGTCTGTGATCCTCGCCTCGCACAGTCCCCGGTCGCTGATGACGTGAGCTGCCGCGTCGAGGATCTGCTGCCGACGTTGCTCGTGTTGCGCGGGTCGTGAAGCCAACGATCGTCTCCGTAGGTCCTTGATTCTGTATTCAAGACAACGGACCGAAGGACGTCAACCTGCACCGACGGCTGGGATCGCCCGCACAGGCGCGAGCTCGCCGACTCGCAGACCTTCCGCATGCCGGCGACGGTCGGCTACGCTCCAACAAGTTTGAATGGCGACTCAAGAGGATTGCGCATGCGGACGAACGGCTACGACGCGGTCGTCATCGGCGGGGGCCACAACGGGTTGGTCGCCGCCGCCTACCTCGCGCGCAGCGGGGCGCGGGTCGTCGTGTGCGAGGCCCGTCACAAGGTCGGTGGCGCCGCGGCGACGGATGCACCGTGGCCCGACGCGCCCGAGTTCAAGGTGACGACGTACTCGTACGTGATGAGCCTCATGCCCGGGGAGATCATCCGCGACCTCGAGCTCGCGCGCCACGGGTACAAGGTGCACCCGATGGGCCCGTACTACGTCGCGTTCCCCGACGGCGGCTCGCTGACGATCGGCTCGGAGGACGTGGCCAGCGACACGGCTGCCATCAAGCGGTTCAGCGCGCGTGACGCGTCCGCCTACCCTCGGTGGAAGGAGTGGCTGGGCGGCATCGCCGACGTGCTCGCGCCCCTGCTGCTGACCGTCCCGCCCAGGCTGGGCTCGCGCGATCCCCAGGATCTGGTCGACCAGCTCAAGCTGCTCTGGCGCCTGCGCGGGCTGGACAGCCGCCGCATCGGCGACGTCACCCGGCTGCTCACGATGAGCATCGGTGACCTGCTCGACGACTGGTTCGAGTCCGAGCAGGTCAAGGCCGCGCTCGCTGTCGACGGTGTGATCGGCACGTGGGCAGGTCCACGCGCCCCCGGCACCGCCTACGTGCTCGCCCACCACGAGATCGGCGATGTCGGCGTCGGCCTCGGCTCGTGGGGATACCCCGAGGGTGGCATGGGAGCAGTGTCCGACGCGATCCATGCGTCCGCCGTCTCGGCCGGTGCCGAGGTGCGCCTGCATGCGCCCGTCGAGCGGGTGCTCATTCGTGACGGCCGCGCGACGGGCGTCGTGCTGGAAGGCGGCGAGGAGCTGTACGCGTCGACCGTCGTCACCACCATCCACCCCCAGATCACGTTCCTGCGCCAGATCGACGCGCGCGACCTGCCGGCCGACTTCGTCGAGGCCATCACCCGGTGGAGGTCGCGGTCCGGCACGGTCAAGATCAACCTGGCCCTGTCGGCACTGCCGGACTTCATCGCTGATCCGGGTACCACCGCCGGTGTGCACCACGGCGGTGCCATCGAGCTCAGCCACTCCATCGACTACCTCGAGGACGCGTTCCAGGAGGCGCGTGCCGGGCGACCTGCCGCCCGTCCGTTCTCCGACGGTGTCATCCCGACGGTGTTCGACCGCACGCTGTGTCCGGACGGGTACCACATCATGTCGCTGTTCACGCAGTGGGTGCCCGCGACCTGGGCCGACGAGCAGGACCGGGACGCGCTCGAGGCGTACGCCGACCGGGTCATCGCCGGGTACACGGAGCTCGCGCCGAACTTCGCCGACGCGATCGTCCATCGGCAGGTGCTGGGTCCGAAGGACATGGCCGACGAGCTCGGACTCGTCGGCGGCAACATCTTCCACGGTGAGCTGTCCGCCAACCAGCTGTTCCACATGCGCCCGGCCGCCGGCCACGCCGACTACCGGTCCCCCATCGTCGGGCTGTACCAGGCCTCGTCGGCCACGCACGCCGGTGGTGGGGTGTGCGGGATCCCCGCGATGCTGGCCGTGCGTCAGATCATCAGCGACCGTACGAGGGCCGCACGCCGACGCCGGCGATTCGTGCCGGCGCGCGATGACGGTCGCGGGCGCGCAGCGGCTTCGTGACGCGCGCGGCGATCGGCGAGACTGCGACCGTGGACGTCGCAGGGCACAGTGCGCTGCAGCCGCTGCTCGATGCGCGGTCGGTCGCGGTCGTCGGTGCCAGTCCGCGACCCGGTGCGGTCGGTCGCCTCGCCATGGACCAGCTGCTAGGCGGGGGGTTCACGGGCGCCGTGCACCCCGTCAACCCGCGCCACGACGACGTGTGCGGTCTCCCGTGCGCCCCCACGCTGGAGGACATCGGCGCAACGGTCGATCTGGTGGTGCTGGCTGTCGGCGCGCGGCGGCTCGAAGCGCAGCTCGAGTCCGCCGCCGAGACGGGTGTACGGGCAGCCGTCGTCTTCGCCAGTGCCCACGAGCACGACGCGGGAGTCACGCCGCTGCCGTCGCGCCTCGCGGCGATCGCCCGCACGGCGGGCATGGCACTGTGCGGCCCGAACAGTATGGGGTTCGTCCACCTCGACGTCGGGCTTCGGGCGACCGGTTACGACCAACCGTTGGACCTGGCGCCCGGTCCGGTCGCGCTGCTGACGCATTCCGGTTCGCTGTTCACGTCGATGCTCCACAACCGACGGGGCGTGCGGTTCAACCTGGCGGTCTCGACGGGCCAGGAACTGGTCACCACCATGGCCGACTATCTGCGCTACGCCGTTGCGCGAGCCACGACGCGGGTGGTGGCGCTGTTCTGCGAGACGGTCCGCGATCCGGACGGGTTCGTCGCCGCGCTCGCCGAGGCCCGGCGCCGCGACGTCGCCGTGGTGGCGTTGACCGTCGGTCGCCACGCCGAGTCCCGTGCCCTGGTCACAGCCCACTCCGGTGCGTTGGCGGGGGCCGACGGCGCGTACGAGGCGGTGTTCGACGCCTACGGGGTGCACCGGGTGCGCACGATCGATGAGCTGCTCGACACCGCCGCCGTACTGGCGATGGATCGCGCCGCAGCACCCGGTGGGCTCGCGGTCATGCACGACTCCGGTGGCGAGCGGGCCCACGTGCTGGACCTCGCGCTCGACGGCGGCGTGCCGCTGGCGGAGCTGGCGCCGCGGACCCGCGCGGCGTTGGCCGCGGTCCTCGACCCTGGCCTGCCTGCCACGAACCCGCTGGACGTGTGGGGCAGCAGCGTCGGGTTCCACGACGTGTTCATGGCGTGCGGCACGGCACTGTTGCGAGACCCCGACACGGCCGTGCTGGCCTTCTGCGTCGACTTGCCGGACCGCGACGACGACAGCTACCCGCGCATCGCCCGCGAACTGCATGCCGGGACCGACAAGCCGGTGGTCGTCCTGGCCAACGTGGCCGGCGCGGTCAATCCGGTCGTCGCCGATCAGTTGCGCTCCGATGGGATCGTCGTGCTCGAGGGGACGGCGACGGGACTGGCGGCGCTCTCGCACCTGCTGGCCCGCCGTGACCGGCGATCGCCCGCGCCGGAGACGGTGCCCGCGGTCGGCGACCCCGAGGTGCGGGAGCGCTGGCGCAGCCGGCTGCGCGACCGGGCGGTGTGGGACGAGGCGGACGCACTCGCGCTCCTGGCTGAGCATGGAGTGCCGGTCGTTGCGCACCGCCGTGCCGACACCGCTGATGACGCCGTCAGGGCGGCCGCGGACCTCGGCTACCCGGTGGCGGTCAAGACCGCAGCACCAGGGATCGGTCACAAGACCGACCTCGGCGGCGTCCACCTCGGGCTCGGCGATGCAGCGGCGGTCCGCGCCGCCTATGACCAGGTGGCCGCTCGGCTCGGGCGTGACGTGACGGTCGCGGCGATGACCCCGCCAGGCGTCGAGTTGGCGCTCGGCGTCACCGTCGATCCGGCGTTCGGCCCGCTGCTCGTCGTCGGCGCCGGTGGTGTGCTGGTCGAGATCATCGAAGACCGCCGCGTTGCGCTCCCGCCGGTCGGTCCTGCCCGCGCTCGCCGCCTCCTCGACGACCTGGTGCTGGCGCCGGTGCTGCGTGGCGTGCGTGGTGGACCTGCGGTCGATCTCGCTGGCGTGGCCGCGACCATCGCCGCGCTGTCGCAGGTCGCGGTCGACCTCGGCGATCTGCTGACCGCCGTGGACATCAACCCGTTGGTCTGTCGAGCCGACGGCTGCGTGGCGGTCGACGCACTGGTGGTCCCGGCCGTCGCGGACGCGGCGGAGGTCGGAGAGAGGTGAGGTGAGCGCCGATGGACGTGCTGTCGACCGACGATCTGGACCTGCAGGAGCGGACGCGGGCGTTCGTCGACGCCGAGCTGATCCCGTACGAGGTCGAGGCGGAACTGCACGGCGGGCACCTGCCCGACGAGGTGCTGGACCGCCAGCGTCGCCGGGCCGCCGAGCTCGGGCTGCTCGGCATCAGCGTGCCGGCCGGGTACGGCGGCCCGGGCTACTCCGTGTTGCAGCAGGCACTGGTGTCCGAGCAGATCGGCCGCGTGACCAACACGCTGGGCTGGATCGTGACCACGCCGCCGCGCTGGCTGGCGGAGGTCGCCACACCGCAGCAGCTCGATCGCTGGGTGCTGCCGACGTTCCGCGGTGAGCGCCACGAGTGCTACGCGATCACCGAGGAGGGTGCCGGCTCCGACGTCGACGGCATCGCCGCGACGGCCTCCCGTGTCGACGGCGGCTGGGTGCTGCGCGGCGAGAAGTGGCACGTGACGTCGGCCAACCTGTCGGACTGGTGCCTGTTCCAGGCCAAGGTGGCCGACGGACCGCACGCGGGTGCCCACGCACTGTTCGCCGTCGACCTCGACGCAGCCGGCATCCGGGTGGTCCGCACGCCGATGTATGCGCAGGTGTCGGCCCACGAGCATCCGGTGATCGCGTTCGACGATGTCCGGGTCGGCGACGACGCCCTCGTCGGCGCGCTCGACGACGGCATGCGTTGGACCCACGAGTGGTTCCGCTACGAACGTCTGATGATCGCCGCACGCTGCTGCGGCGCCGCCGACCGCTTGATCGAGGAGGTCTCGGCGTTCGCCGAACAGCGGCAGACCTTCGGTCGTGCCCTGCTCGACCACCAGGCTCCGGCGTTCATGCTCGCCGACGCCGTGACCGAGTTGTGGGCGGCTCGTCTCATGACCTATCGCACGGCCGCCGAGATGGACGCCGGAGCCGACGTCAAGCGCCAGCACGCGCATTGCTCGATGGTCAAGCTGTACGCATCCGAGATGGCCAATCGGGTCGCCGACCGCGCGGTGCAGATCTTCGGTGGCCGCGGCTCCATGCGGGAGAACGTCGCCGAGCGCTTCTACCGTGAACTGCGCGTCGACCGCATCTGGGAGGGGCCGTCGGAGATCCAGCGCATGATCATCACGGACCAGTTGCGCAAACGTGGCATCGGCATCACCCGGTAGCCCACGCTCTCCGACGTCGGCGCACACATCGGCGGGTCCGGACCGCGGTCGGTCAGGCGGCGGGCATCGGCCAGGTGTGGACCGGTTCCCCGGTGCGCATGGCGTCGATGTAGCGGTCGGTCATCGCGACCAGGGCCCGCGCGCGGCCGAGCCGCGGTTCGAGGGCTGCCGTGGCGTGGTGCTGCCACCGGGCGCCGGTGCGTCCCGTGTTGACGCGGGCGTCGAGCAGGGCGAACAGGTCGTCGACATCGCCGGCCTCGACCCCGTGGTCGAGCAGGGCCTGCCGGGCGGGTTCCAGCAGCTGCAGTGCCAGCTCGCGGGCGCCGATACGCTCGAGTCCGGTGCGGTTGAACGGGGACGCCAGCGTGGCGTCGATGCCGTCCCTGGCCGCGGCGAGGAAGTTGTCGCGGGCCTGCTCGAACGGGAGCATCGTCGTCCATGCGTTGATCTCGGGCATGGCCGCCAACGTCAGGCCGAGGGCGAAGGCGGCGTTGGCCACCATGTCGACCGACGTCGGCCCGGCGGGCAACGCTCGCAGCTCCACGCGCAGGTGACCGCCAGCGCCCGGGTCGTACACCGCGCGATTCCAGGTCCAGATCGATCCGAGGTGCATGCGCAGCTCGTCCAGGCCTGGGATCGACCCGACGTGCACCGCGGCGCGGGGATCCTCGTCCGACAGGATGGGCAGCAGCGGCTCGTGGGTGCGGACCGCGTCGGCGAAGGCTTCCATCGCGTGGCGCTCCAGCCACCGCGAACCGAACGACACGCGTGACGGCAGCGTGCGCCGACGGTGACCGTCACGGAAGTCAACCGACTGTTTGAACAGTGCGATCCGCGTCTCGTCCCACAGCCGGTGCTCCAGGAAGAACGGCGAGTTGCCCGCGATCGCCAGTGCGGGCGCCGTCGCGAGCTGCGCGGCGTTGTACAGGTCGACGAACCGTCCGGGGGCCACCCGGATGTGCAGCTGGAACGATGTGTTCGCACCCTCGAGCGAGACATCGTCGGCTTCGGCGACCAGGTGGTCGTCGCCGGAGATGTCGATGCGGTAGGGCTCGGACCGCAGCACCCGGAGGCGGTGATCGAGTGCCTTGTAGCGCGCTTCGTCGGTGACCGACGACGGACCCAGGTCGCCGACGCGCATCGTGGGCAGCGTGCCGATGGCGACCGCGGCGCCCCCGAGGTCCGCGGCGGCGGCGTCGACGATGGCGTAGACCTCGTCCATCTCTGCATGCATCGCAGCGAACGGGGCTCCCGCCAGCGGCAGCGGGGTCATGTTTCCCTCGAGGTTGCAGCGGTTGACCTCCTTGGTCAGCCGCCCGTCGGTGATGCGGTCGTGCACCTCGGCGTTGGAGAGCAGCGGCGCTCGCTCGTCATCGACGATGAACAGCTCCAGTTCTGCGCCCATCGTCTGCTCGCCCTCGCCGAAGCCGGGCGTTGACAGCAGGACGTCGAGTGCCATCAGGCACTGGTCGAGCTTCTCGCGCATCCGCTCGTACTCGTGCTCCGAGAACTGCTCGCGGTCCACCGCGTCTGCCATCAGACCTCACCGTGCTCGCCCGACCCGTGTCACCATCCGCAGGACACCATGCTCCGAACGGGTCACGACTAGTCCTCGATCGAGGAGCGCAGCAACGGCACCGTGCGGTGGGCGATCAGGGTCCGCAGCACGATGGTGGTCGCGATCCGCACGACCGAGTCGTCGGCGACGACCCGATCGATGACTCGTTGCAGATCGCTGTTGGACCGGGCTGCCACGCGGACGAGCAGGTCGCCGGGGCCCGTGACGGTGTGGGCCTCGAGCACCTCGGGGATATCGGTCAGGTGACGCGTCACCGCATCGTGGCCGAGCCCCTGCCGGATCTCGAGCGTGCAGAACGCGGTCACGGGATGACCCAGGCCGGCGACGTCCAGATCAGGTCCGAACCCCTGGAGCGTCCCATCACGTTCGAGACGCCGCAGCCGCGCCTGGACGGTCGCGCGGGCGACGCCGAGACGGCGTGACGCCTCGAGCACGCTGATGCGGGGCTCGGTGTCGAACAACGTCAGGATCTCTGCATCCAGGCGGTCGACCATGTGCCCTCCGTCCGGTACAAATTGAACAGTGATCGCGACATGTGCGTGAGCGAACTGTACAGAATGTGCAGCCAATAGCGGTGATATTGTCAATCCGGTCGCAGTCGAACACAGTGGGTGTGTCGCGCGACTGAGGAGGACCACATGACCGCTCGGCTCACTGAGACCCCGCCCGACGCCGTCGATGAGGAGCGTCTGCTCGGCCTCGTCGACCACGATCCACAGACGGATCCGTTTCCCGTCAACGCCCTGGACGCCGTCGTCTTCGTGGTCGGTAACGCGACCCAGACCGCGCACTTCTACCAGTCGGCGTTCGGCATGGAGCTCGTCGCCTACGAGGGCCCGGAGACCGGCGAGCCGGACCACAAGGCGTTCATGCTGCGCTCCGGCAGCGCTCGGTTCGTCGTGAAGGGTGGGGTGAGGCCCGACAGTCCGTTGCTCGACCACCACCGCGCACACGGCGACGGCGTCGTGGATCTGGCCATCGACGTCCCGGACGTCGACCGGTGCATCGCGCGCGCGCGCGAGCAGGGCGCAACGATCCTGGTCGAACCGCACGACAGCAGCGACGAGCACGGCACGGTGCGCACCGCCGCGATCGCGACGTACGGCCAGACCCGCCACACCCTGGTCGACCGCTCGCATTACGACGGTCCCTACCTGCCCGGCTACGTCGCGCGTTCGTCGAGCTACGTGAAGCGCGACGGGGCGCCGCGCCGGATCTTCCAGGCCGTCGACCACTGCGTCGGCAACGTCGAACTGGGCGCGATGGACACCTGGGTCGAGTTCTACAACCGCGTCATGGGCTTCACCAACATGGCCGAGTTCATCGGCGACGACATCGCCACGGAGTACTCGGCGTTGATGTCGAAGGTGGTCGCCAGCGGCAACCACCGCGTCAAGTTCCCGCTCAACGAGCCGGCCGTGAGCAGGCGCAGGTCCCAGATCGACGAGTACCTGGAGTTCTACGACGGGCCGGGCTGCCAGCACATCGCGCTGGCGACCGGCGACATCCTCACCTCGGTCGACGCGCTGCGCGCCGAGGGGGTCGAGTTCCTGTCGACACCGGACACCTACTACGACGACCCCGAGCTGCGCGAGCGGATCGGCAAGGTGCGCGTGCCGATCGACGAGCTCAAGTCACGGGGCGTGCTCGTTGACCGTGACGAGGACGGCTACCTGCTGCAGATCTTCACGCGCCCCATCGGTGACCGCCCCACGGTGTTCTTCGAGCTGATCGAGCGTCACGGCTCGCTCGGGTTCGGCAAGGGCAACTTCAAGGCGCTGTTCGAGTCGATCGAGCGGGAGCAGGAACTGCGCGGCAACCTGTAGCGGTCGCCACCTTCAGCGTGGCGGCGCGTGCCGGCGGCCGGTGTCGGTTGCCTCGCCGGACCTCGAGCGGCCGCGACGCCGATGACTACGTGGGCCTGCCCGGCACGTAGGGCGTCCAGGGCATGACGGGCTGCGGCTCCTCGAGGTTGCGGTAGCGCTCGAAGTCTCGTTCGAGCTCCTCGAGCGCCCGCTGGCGCGAGCCGAACCCGTCGACCGTCACCTTCTTCTGCTCGAGGTCCTTGTAGATCGAGAAGAAGTGTGAGATCTCGTTGAGCAGGTGGTCGGGAACGTCGTCCAGTTCCTTGATGAACTCCCAGGCCGGGTCCTTGCTGGGCACGGTGATGATCTTGGTGTCGCGGCCCTTGTCGTCGGTCATGTAGAACACGCCGACCACGCGCGCCGAGATCACACAGCCGGGGAACGTCGGGTCGCCGAGGATGACCAGCGCGTCGAGCGGGTCACCGTCCTCACCCCAGGCCTCGGCGACGAAGCCGTAGTCGCCCGGGTACTGCACGGCGGTGAACAGCTTGCGGTCGAGCCGGAACCGGCCGGTCTCGGTGTCCCATTCGTACTTGTTGCGTGAGCCCTTGGGGATCTCGACGTACACGTCGATGATCGTCGGCTCGGGGTCGTCGCTGGTGTCCTCGGCCCGGCGACGCTCCTCGGACTCCTGCGCGTCGCCCTGGGCCTGCTGCTCGGGATGCTTGGTCCGGCCGTCGCCACCCTCCGACCGTCCACCATCGGAGCTCTGCGCCTGGGCCTCCGCCTCGTCCGCGCTCTGGTCCTGCGACGACATCGTGTCTCCTTGCCTGCCCGTCTCGTCCGTCGCCGGCCCGGATCCGCGAGCCGCTACGTCCATCCGAGCCGGTCCAGCCTGTCGACCACGCCGCCGACGTAGCTGGCGCCGAAGTGCCACACGTGGATCAGCAGGTGATACAGCTGCAGCGCCGGGCGACGCTGCGCTGCGCCGCTCGGCAGCGGCCACACGGAGTCGTACCCATTGAAGAACGCCTCAGGCACACCGCCGAACATCGCCGTGAACGCCATCTCCAGCTCGCGGTCGGCCATCCACACAGCGGGATCGATCAGCCAGCGACCGTCGATGATGTTGCCGCTCCACAGGTCGCCGTGCACCAGGCTCGGCGTCGGCTCGTGCGCGCCGAGCAGCGCGGGCAGTGGGCCGACGATCGCGCGTTCGATGCGGGCACGCACGGTGCCGGGCAACGCGTCGGCGGCCAGCAGAGGCCGCAGGCGGTGCTCGGCGAAGAAGGCCGACCAGTCGTCGGACCATCCGCCCGGCTGCACCGCCCGCCCCAGCAGGTTGTCGCGGTGCCAGCCGAAGCGTCCGTCGCCGCCGTCCCGGTGCACGGTCGCGACCCGTGCGCCGAGATCGTGCCAGGCGGGGGCGCCCTGCACGTGGCGGAGGACCAGGACGTCACCCTCGGCACCCAGCACCGCGGGCACGGGCGCGCCCGCGGCGTCCAGCGCCCGCAGGCCGTCGACCTCCACGTCCACGGCGTACGGGGCCTGCTTGACCGCGACCGGGCTCCCGTCGTCAAGTGTTCCGGCCCACACCTGGCAGATCATGCCGCCACCCAGCGGCCGCGGGTCGTGCAGTCGCCCGAGATGGCCGGGCAGGGCCGGTGGGCCCGACGCGGCCGTCATGCGGTGGTGTCGCCGTCGAGCCGCTCGACGATGTCGTCGACCAGGCCGTCGGCGGCGGCCCGGCAGATCCTGACGACCTCCGTGAAGCCCTGCCGTCCCCCGTAGTAGGGGTCGGGCACGTCCGGCCTGGTCGCGTCGGCGTCGTAGTCGCGGAACAGGCGGATGCGCGAACGGACGTCGTCGTCGGGCGCCATGGCCCGCAGGTCCGCCAGGTTGTCCCGGTCCATCGCGAGGATGAGGTCCCACTCCCCCAGTTCGTCCGCAGTGACCTGACGCGCGGAGCCGTGCAGTCGCAGACCGTCCTCGCTCGCCGCGGCACGCATGCGGCGGTCCGGCGGGCGCCCGACGTGCCAGTCGCCGATCCCCGCCGAGTCCAGCACGACCCGGTTGGCGATGCCGACGTCGATCAACGCCTCGAGCGTGGCCGCCTCGGCCGTCGGCGACCGGCAGATGTTGCCGAGGCAGACGAAGAGCACGCGCATGCGACTAGCCCTGTGCGCCCGGCTGGGTCAGGCCCTCACCGACCCGGCGCAACACGCGTCCCCGCACGCCGTCGGCGTCGAGCTGCCGGGTGGCGAGCGTGCCGTCGCGTTCCAACGGCAGCAGCGTCAGCGCGACCATGCCGCTGTCGTCGGGCGCCGCGCTGGTGATCACGCCGTTGCGCTCTCCCACGCGGACGTCGCCGTCGACCGGCACGGCGGCGTCGAAGGCCGCGGTCCACAGGGCGCGGCGGGGGCGTCCGAGGTTGTAGGTCTTGGCGATCGACTCCTGGCCCGGATAGCAGCCTTTGCGCAGGTGCACGTGGGTGGGCAGTAGACCGAGCTCCTGGGTGCGGCGCCCGGCCGTGATCTCGCGACCCCACACCGGCACGGCGGCCCGGATCCGCCACCGTTCCCAGTCGGCGGCGGCGGCCGTGGGGAGGTCGAGATCGCGCTCGCGCGCCTCGACCCACGCCGAGGGACCGAGGTAGTCGACGCCGCCCGACCGGTCGCGGACGACGATCCCGTCGCCCTGCGGAGCGGCGGTCATCGGTTGCGTGCGGGCACCGGGCAGCCCCTCGCAGTCCGGCCCGCGCACGCTGATCATGCGCCAGTCTGCGGACAGGTTCTCGGCCGTGGCCTCCAGCAGGAACGTGAAGCGGTTCAGCGTGTCGACCAGGCTCGCCGTGACCTCCGGGGGCGTGGTGAGCAGCACGTCACCCGCCCGGACGACCGCTCGCCCTTCGGCGAGTGCGGTGCCCTTGGCGTCCAGGTGGAGGAAGTCGGCGACCGTGCCCGCGCGCGCCTGCTCGAGATCCTGTGAGAGCAGGCTGTGCAGGTACGTCAGGCGATCATGGCCGGAGACGCGGATCACGCCGACCGGTCGGGCGTACATCGCGGTGGTGGTGTCGAGCGGGCCCATGACCGCACGGTAGCGCGCCATCGCGGCGATGGCCGTTGCCATTCGCGGACACCGATGTCATGCTGGCCGGACGACAGAAAGGAGGTGGTCCAGCGCATGAGTTCTGATAGTTCACGCGTGACCGTCGAGGTGATGAGGCGCTAGCGCCTATCCGGTCAACGAGGCATCCGACCGGACCACCATAGGTGCCTCGCGATACCACCCTCCTCACCCGCTCGTTCGTCCGTGGGAGCTGGTCACACCCACCCACCCGGAACCGCCCGACAAGCGGTGTTCGCCGGGGATCGTGACGTTCGACGGCGAGTGCAGGATGCCGACGGCCCGGGCCATCACGGCCCGGGCCGTTCTGTGTCCCGACCCGCCCGGTGTGACAGCGCCGGGCGTTGGCACGCGCCCGTCCGGTCGCTCACGACCCGGGGGTGCCACGCCCTGCGGAGCCTGCGGACGATCGCGGCCATCGCGTGCGATGATCGGCGCCCGGGTGGGCCGGTGCCCGCTCGACGAGGCCTGCCAGGGGCGATGGACGTACAGACGACGACCACACGTGATGACGGGGTGCGCGACCGCCCGGTCGTCGACCGAGCCCGCGTGGCTGTCAGCGAGCGGCACGACTACCTGTCGGGCATCACCGGTCTGCGCGCGCTCGCCATCGTCGGTGTCGTGCTCGCGGCCGCGGGCAACGGGTGGCTGACCGGCGGGCGGACGGTCGGCATCGAGGTGCTCTTCGTCCTGAGCGGCTACCTCACCGTCACGACGCTGACGCCGGCGGACGGGTCCCGGACCACCGTCGTCGAGTTGATCCGTCGGTGCGGAGGGCGGGCCCGCCGGATGCTCCCGGCGCTGCTGACGCTGCTGGGGGGCGTGTCGCTGTTCGTGCTGGCCGACCGACCTGAGGAGCTGTACCGGCTGGGGGGTGACATGCGGGCGACGCTGGTCGGCGTCGTCAACTGGCACCTCATCACGCAGCCGGCGGGATCGGGGCCGTCCGCGCTCGAGCACCTGTGGGCTCTCGCGGTCGGCGTGCAGTTGACGGTGGTGGTCGCGCTCGTCGTCGTCGCGGTCCGCTCCCCGCGCGCACGGGGTGTCGCTGCCATGGCGGCGGTCGGCGGCGCGGTCGCGGCCAGCGTCGCGCTGGCGGTGCTGACCTCGGACGGCGACCTGGGCCTGCGGCTGCTGTACGGCACAGACGTGCGCTCCGGCGGGCTGCTGCTCGGCGCAGCGCTGGGTCTCGTCCTGCGCCCGGCCCGGCTGGATGGCGTCGGCGGCGTGCGGAGACGACGTCTGCGCGGTCTCGGCCTGTTGGCGCTCGGCGGACTGGTCGTCATCATGCTGACCACCGGCCCGACCGCCGCGTGGTTCGGTCGGGGCGGGCTGTTGGTCACCGATCTGCTCGCTGTGCTGGCGCTGGCCGCCATCGTGCGCGGCGCCCCGTTCCCGCTGCTGGACCGCCCCGCGACCCAGTGGATCGGTCTGCGCGCCTACGCGATGTACCTGTGGCAGTGGCCGGTCATCGTCGCGCTCGGTGGCCCGTCCACGGTGTCGCGTCCCGTGTACACGGCCGTCTACCTGCTGGCGGTCGTCCTGCTCGGAGACCTCACCTACCGCTTCGTCGAGGTACCCCTCGACAGCACATGGCGGGTGCCGGGGACCGGGACCGCCGGTCGGCCGGGCCTCGCCGCCGGCGTGGCCGCGCTGGCGTGCGGAGCCGCGTGTGCCGCCGCGCTGCTGACACCGCCGCCCGCGCCATGAGGCCGACGGCCGTCACGCACGCAACCGCAGCACCGGTCGCGTCGTCACGGCGCGGTCGGGCCACCCGCGACCAGGTGCGGTTATGATCCGCCGCTATGACGCCGCGTGACCGTCCCGAGCCCGTAGGCGACCGCGGGGCGGTGCTCGACGTCCTCACGGAACACCGCGCCATCCACGCCTACGGCATCATCGACGCCGTCCAGTTCTGGGACACCTCCCGCTGGTGGGTACGTGACAACGGTGTCGTGGGCCACATCGGCCTGCCGGGGGTCTCCGACGCGGTCGTGTACGCGGTGTCCGCTGTCTACGCCGCGGCGACGATTGCGCTGCTCACCGACATCGTCGACGACCTGCCCGATCGGTTCGCGGTCACAGGTCCGTCCGGTCTGGCCGCCCGCATGCAACCGACGCACTCGGCCACGCGGGTCGAGCCGTACGTCAAGATGCAGCTCATCCGACCCGACCTGCTTCCCGACCCGGGCCCGGGCGTACGCATGCTCGAGCCAGCCGATGGCGAGGCGTGCACGGTGCTGCTCGAGCAGACGAGCGGATCGCCGGACTTCTTCCGCCACGACCTGCTGGGCACGGGCCGGCACACCGGGATCTTCGACGGCACCACCCTGGTCGCCATGGCGGGTACGCACGTCATCGACACCAACCTGGGCCTGGCGGCGATCGGCAATGTCAACACGTTGCCCGCCTACCGCGGGCGTGGTCTGGCGCGGCAGGTCGTCGCCGCGCTCTCGCGCCGGTTGCGTGACGAAGTCGATGTCGTCGCGCTCAACGTGGATCGCGACAACACGCCGGCGCGCAACCTGTACGAGGGCCTGGGCTTCCTGCCGCTGATGGAGTACGAGGAGTCCGAACTGGTCCGCCGTTGACCGCGACCAGCGTACGATTGCGATCGGACGGCGGTGCCCGTGGTGGTGCCGTCGGTCGACGAGTGACAGGAGCGGGTCGTGACGCGTTGGATCGCACTGGTGCTGGGGTTGATGCTGCTGGTCACCGCCTGCGGCGGTGCCGCCGAGACGGACACCTCGGAGGCGGATGACGACGCGGGCGCCGCGACCGGGACCACCGCTGAGGCGGTTGCGTCCGACGCGTCGTCGGCGCCTGCGTCCGCCGCGTGTGACGTCGCCAGCCTGCCGCTGACAGAGGACCGAACACTCACGGTCGCGACGGGTGAGCCCGTGTTCGAGCCGTGGATGGTCGAGGACGACCCGAGCAACGGTGAGGGCTTCGAGAGCGCGCTGGTCTACGCGCTCGCCGACCAGCTTGGATTCGCCGAGGGCGACGTGGAGTGGGTGCGCACCGGCTTCGACGAGGCGATCGCGCCGGGTGACAAGGACTACGACTTCAACATCCAGCAGTACTCGATCACCGAGCAGCGCGACGAGGTCGTCGACTTCTCGGACGGCTACTACGAGGTCGAGCAGGCGCTCGTCGCCGCCGCGGGCTCGCCGGTGGCCGCGGCGACGACCGTCGAGGACCTGCAGTCCGCGCGCCTGGGCGCCGCGATCGGCACGACGAGCCTCGACTACATCGACCAGGTCATCGAACCGGAGACACAGGCCCAGGTGTTCGACGACAACGCCGCCGCCAAGGCCGCGTTCGACGCTGGGCAGGTCGACGGCCTCGTGTTCGACCTGCCGACGGCCTACTTCATCACGGCGGTCGAGATCCCCGACGCGTCGATCGTCGGCGTGCTGCCACGAGCGGACACGGGACAGCCCGAGGAGCTCGGCATACTGTTCGAGGAGGGCAGCGAGCTCGTGCCCTGCGTCAACGAGGCACTGGCGGCGCTGCGTGACGACGGCACGCTCGAGGAGCTCGAGGAGGAGTGGCTGAGCCAGTCCGGCGACATCCCGACGTTGACGAACTGAGCGGCGGCGCCGGCGTCGGCGACGGCATGGACCGGCTGTGACCGGCTCCGGCCCGCGCTCAGGTGTGGGCTCGTCGCAGGAGCCCGTCTCATGGACCGGGTCGGGTGCGCTCGGGCCCGTGCGCGGCTGGCTCGCCGAGGAAGGAGCGCGCGGGGCGCTGATCGCGACGATCAGCACCCTTGGCGTGGTCGCGGTCGCGGCCTGGGCGGTCCTGACGAGCGACAACTGGGACGCGGTCCGGGCACAGTTCTTCAATCCCGAGGACTTCGTCGCCGCGTGGCCGGATGTGCTCGCCGGGTTCTGGCTCGATCTGCGCATGTTCGTCATCGCACAGATCGCGATCCTGGTGTTCGCGCTGCTGGTCGCGGTCATGCGCAGCCTGCGCGGTCCGGCGTTCCTGCCGCTGCGTCTGCTGGCCGTGCTCTACATCGACCTGTTCCGCGGCGTGCCGTTGATCCTGGCGATCCTGCTGTTCGGGTTCGGCGTCCCGGCCCTCGACATCCCGGGTGTCCCACGCAGCCAGCTGTTCTGGGGCGTCACCACGCTGGTGCTGTCGTACTCGGCCTACACCGCCGAGGTGTACCGGTCGGGCATCGACGCCGTCCCGGAGAGCCAGCGGTCCTCGGCGCGATCGCTCGGGCTGACGCAGTGGCAGGGCCTGCGGTACGCGATCCTGCCGCAGGCTGTGCGCAACGTGGTCCCGGCGCTGCTCAACGGTCTCGTCAGCCTCCAGAAGGACGTCGCGCTGGTCAGCGTGCTCGGCGTGCGTGAGGCGGTCCGGGCCGCGGAGATCTACACGTCGCGCACCTTCAACTACACGTCGTTCATCGCTGCCACCCTGCTGTTCCTGCTGATCAGCATCCCGGCCGCCCGGTTCGCCGACTGGTACACCGCCCGCGACCGGGCGCGACGCTCGCAGATGGCGGCATGAGCGCCCGCGACGCTCCACGAACGCCCCGGCTCCAGCTGGAGGGGGTGCGCAAGCGCTTCGGCGCGAAGGTCGTGCTCGACGGCATCGACCTCACTGTCGAGGAGCACGAGGTCGTGTGCCTGATCGGCCCGAGTGGCTGCGGCAAGTCGACGCTGCTGCGCTGCATCGACCTGCTCGAACGCATCGATGGCGGTCGCATCCTGCTCGACGGGCGGGACATCACCGCGCCCGGCGTCGACGGCACCGCGATGCGCAAGCGCATGGCGATCGTGTTCCAGTCGTTCAACCTGTTCCCGCACATGACGGTGCTCGACAACGTGACGCTGGCACCGCGCAAGGCCCACGGCGTCGGCCGCAGGGAGGCGGAGGCGACGGCCCGCGAGCTGCTTGGCCGTTTCGGGCTCGGCGACAAGGCCGACGAGTACCCCGAACGGCTGTCGGGTGGGCAGCAGCAGCGCGCGGCGATCGTCCGCGCGCTGACGATCGATCCGGATCTGCTGCTGCTCGACGAGATCACCTCGGCGTTGGATCCGGAGCTGGTCGGTGAGGTGCTGGCCGTCATCCGCGAGCTCGCCGGCGCCGGCATGACGATGGTGCTGGCGACCCACGAGATGGGCTTCGCCCGCGACGTGGCCCACCGCGTCTGTTTCCTGCACGACGGCCGTGTGCTCGAGTCAGGGCCGCCCCACCAGGTGCTTGCGGACCCCGCCGAGGAGCGCACCCGCCAGTTCCTGGCGCGCATCATCGACGCCGGCCGCCTCTGATCCGCGTTCTGGGGAGAGTTGTCAACGTGTGCGCGCCGTGGTCTCCCCAGGTTCGCGGGCCGTTCGCGTTCTGGGGAGAGTTGTCAACGTATGCGCGCCGTGGTCTCCCCAGATCGCAGGGCGGGGCACCCCATCGGGCGGTCAGCGGGTGAGAACCGCAGCCGTCGCCTGATCGGCCTTTGTGCGCGCTCCCGGGAGTCCGCGTGCACGATGGGCGATCCGGTACCATCGGCCCCGGTCGATCCGTTCTAGCAGAGGTCCACTCGTGCGCCGCTCGCTCATCGCCGCCCTCTCCGCGCTCCTCGTGCTGGCCGCCGTGCCGGCATCGGCGCAACCGCCGTTCCCGGAGACGATCCCGCTGACCAGCGAGGCGACCGCCACCACCGGATTCCAGGGCGAGGGCGTCGTCGCGCGTGGCTCGACGGCCTACGCCGGGTCGCTGGCGACCGGCACGATCGTCACCGCCGACCTGGTGACGGGGGACGTCACGACGCTGGTCGCGTCGGCCGGTGGACCGGCGGTCGGGCTGGCGCTGGCCGGCGACCTGCTGTTCGTGGCCGGTGGTCCCACCGGTGAGCTGCGTGTCTACGACGCGACGAGCGGAGACGAGATCGCTGTCGTCCAGCTGTCCGATCCCGGTGCCGGCTTCATCAACGATGTCATCGTCACGGGCGACGCCGCGTACGCCACCGATTCGTTCAACGCGACGCTGTACCGCGTGCCGCTGACCGGTCGCGAAGTGGGCGAGCCGGAGCCGCTCACCCTGACCGGGGACTTCGAGCTCGCTCCCGGCTTCAACGCCAACGGCATCGAGGCGGTCGGTGGTGGCGACGCGACCCGCCTGATCCTCGCGCAGTCCGCTGACCCGACGGACGGCACCGGCAGCGCGCTGTACCTGGTCGAGCCCGGTGAGAACGAGGCCGAGGCGATCCGCATTGCGATCGACGGCGACGTCACGAACGCCGACGGCATCGTGCTCCGCGGACGCACCCTCTACGTCGTCGAGAACCAGCAGGACCGCGTCGCGATCGTGCGCCTGTCGGGGGACCTGACCAGCGGAACCGTCACCGGGTATCTGACCGACGACGACCTCGCGACGCCGACCACCGCGACGCTGGCGCTCGGCGCGCTGTACGCGGTCAACGCACGGTTCGCCGACCTCGGGATGGGTGCGGATCCGACGACACTCGACTTCGAGATCGTGCGCGTCGAGCTGCGCTGAGACTCTGCTCGGACCGACACCGTCCGCGTCGGGCTGCGTTGCGGCTACGTGGTGACGATGCCACGCGCGCCATCGTGGACGCGCAGCCGGCGACCGACGAGGGCCGGGCGCCGGCGCGTGCGGGACGGCTCGAACAGGTTCCGTCGCCAGGTCAGCGGCGGTCCTGCAGGAACCTGAAGCGGTCGCGCGTCGCGGTGACCGTGTCGGCGTCGATGTCGCACACCAGCGTTGCCTCGCCACCGGCGGCTGACGCCAGCACTTCGCCCATCGGGTCCACGACCATCGTGTCGCCGGCGTAGGTCAGCCTGCCGCCGGTCCCCACACGGTTGACGCCGATGACGTAGGCCTGGTTCTCGATCGCGCGGGCCCGCAGGAGCGTCCGCCAGTGCTCCCGTCGGGTGTCCGGCCAGTTGGCCGGCACGACGTACACATCGGTGTCGAGCGCCGTCGCCCAGAACTCGTCCGCGAAGCGCAGGTCGTAGCACACGAACAGTGTGGTCCGCAGCCCGTCGACGTTGACCGTGACGTAGCGGTCACCGGCACGGAAGTGCTCGTGCTCGCCGGAGTGTGTGAACGGATGGATCTTGCGGTAGCGCTGCACCTCACCCGACGGCGACGCCAGGATCAGGGTGTTGTAGGGACGCTCGCGGTCCTCGGCGCGCTCGGCGACCGACCCCGCCAGCCACGCGTCGTGTCGCTGGGCCTGTTCGACAAGGAACGACGTCGCGGGCCCCCCGGCCGGCTCGGCCGTGACGTCGGTCCGCATCGAGAACCCTGTGGCGTACATCTCGGTCAGCACGATCAGGCGCGCGCCGGCGCCCGCGGCGCCGGCGACCCTGGGTGCCAGCGCCGCGAAGTTCGCCTTGGGGTCCTCCCACACGATGTCGTGCTGGATGGCGGCCACGCGCATGTCATCCCTCTCCCTCGAGCGCCCGTCCGGCGGTCACCCGCCGTGCGGCAGCTTCGACAGTCGGCGCAGTCCCTCGTCGATCAACGCCTCGGACTTGCAGAACGCGAAGCGGACGAGTGGTGCGCCAACGGTCGTGTCGTCGTAGAAGACCACCTCGGGCACGGCGGCGACCCCGACCCGCTCGGGAAGTTGCGCGCAGTAGGCCATGCCGTCGTCGTAGCCCAGCGGGCGGATGTCCGCGGTCGCGAAGTACGTGCCGGCCGGCGTCGGGACGTCGTACCCGAGCTCCCGGAGACCGGCGCAGAGCTGATCACGGCGGGCCCGGTAGAGGTCCGTCAGCTCGTCGAAGACGGCATCGCCCAGCCCCAGTCCGTACGCGACGGCGTGCTGGAACGGTGTGCCGTTCGTGAAGGTCAGGAACTGCTTCGTGGTCCGCAGCGCGGTCGTCAGCGCCGGTGCTGCGCACGCCCAGCCGACCTTCCACCCGGTGAACGAGAAGCTCTTGCCCGCCGACGAGATGGTGACCGTCCGCTCGCGCATGCCCGGCAGCGTCGCGAGCGGCACGTGCGCGCCGTCGAACACGAGGTGCTCGTACACCTCATCGGTCACGGCGATCAGGTCGTGCTCGACGCACACCCTCGCGATCGTGGCGAGCTCGCCCTCGTCGAAGACCCTCCCGGTCGGGTTGTGGGGGCTGTTGATCACGAGCAGTCGCGTCCGTGGCGTGACGGCGCGCTCCAGCTCGTCCACGTCGAACCGGAACGTCGGCGGCCGCAGCGTGACGGCGCGCCGTACCGCGCCCGCCATGGCGATCCCCGCGGTGTACACGTCGTAGTACGGCTCGAAGGTGACGACCTCGTCACCGACCTCGCACAGCGCGAGGATGGTCGCTGCCAACGCCTCGGTCGCTCCGGCGGTCACCGTGATCTCGTCGTCGGCGTCGAACGCCAGCCCGTAGCGGCGCCGCTGATGGTCGGCGATGGCGTGGCGCAGGGCCGGTACGCCCGTGCCAGGCGCGTACTGGTTGTGACCGGCGCGCATCGCAGCGATCGCAGCGTCGCGGATCTCGGCCGGTCCCTCGACGTCGGGGAAGCCCTGCCCGAGGTTGACCGCGTCGTGCCGGACGGCCAGCGCAGTCATGACCGAGAAGATGGTCGTGCCCAGCCCCTGCAGTCTGGAGATCAGATGCGGTGACCGCCGTGTCATCGCCACCTCGTCGTCGACGCCGGTGTCGATGCTATCGGCCGCGGCTGGCCGATCGGTCGATTCGCGAGATGCTTACGTATGTGCGAGTCTCTAGGACTCGGTGACACGCAGGCCGGGCGCCGGGGGCCAGACACGATCGTCCACGGTGCCGCCGATCCGGGTCACCGTCATCGGCCGGATGATCGGCACGGCATCAATCCCAACGTGAGCGGACGCATGGGGTCAACCACAGCCAGCCCAACCAATAACCGCAGCCCGCGTGCGGCTGACGCGCCCGCGTCGTCAGCGCCCGGATCGACGCGCCAGTCGCTCAAGAGCCGCATCCTGTCGAGGGCACTGCTGATCTCGATCCTGCCGCTCCTGCTGCTCGGCACGATCGCCCTCAGCAGCCTGGTCGGGCTGTCCCGGTCAGCGGAACGCAACCTCGACGCCAGCCGCGAAGGGCTGGCACGCGACGTTGTCGGGCGCGCAGTGCGGACCGAGGCGTTCGGCGTCGCCCAGGACGTCGACCGGGCCATCGGGGAGCGTGTCGACGACGTGATCGCCCTGTCGGCGTCGCCGTCGGTGCGCGACGCCGCGAGCACCGGATCCGAGACCGGCGACACCCTGGTCATCCGCCCGACGAGCGAGCTCGAGTCCGAATTCGACCGGCAGCGGCGGCTGGGCGCCGGGTCGACCTCCGACCGCTACCTGCGGTCGGTGACGCAACGTCAGCCGCAGTTCTCGGAGCTGTTCTTCACCGAGCGCAACGGGTTGGCGGTCGCCGCCTCCGCCAGGACGAGCGACTTCGTACAGAGCGACGAGACCTGGTGGAACGGTGCGTGGGAGGACGGGCTGTACCTCGGCGACGTCGAGCGCGACGACAGCTCCGACGCGGTCGGTCTGACCGTCGCCGCACGCATCGAAGCAGCAGACGGGTCGCAGCGCCTCGGTGTTGTGAAGGGCGTGATCCGGCTCGACGAGGTGCAGCGCATCGCCACCCGGCTGGCGCGCGAGACCGGCAGCGACATCACCCTGCTCACGCGTGACGGCCAGCTGCTCGCCGAGACCAGCTCGGAGCACAGCGCGTCGCGCATCATGAACGCAGACATCGAGTTCGACGAGGAGCGGGCTGACACCATCACCCGGGCGCTGGAGAGCGAGAAGCCCGGCTTCGTCCTCGCCGACCGCGCGGTTGCGGCGTTCGCACCGCTCGACGCCGTCGACGGCCGACTGTCGTCGTTGGTCGATGACTACAACGACGTCGACAGCGATGCCGTCCAGTGGGTCGCGATCGTTGAGCAACCCAACGACATCGCGTTCGCCCCGCTCAGCGGGCTGTCGGACGTCCAGCAGGGGCTGAGCCGCACCGCGCGGACCTTCGGCGTCGTGATGCTGATCGTCATGCTGATCGCTGTGCTCGCGGCGTTCATCGTGTCGACCCGCCTTGCACAGCGGATCGTCGAACCGCTCCGCTCGCTGGGCTCCACGGCGCGCAACATCGCCGACACCCAGCTGCCGATGCTCGTCCACCGGGCGCAGACGCTGCCGGGCGACGACGACGAGACACCGCAACTGCCCGCCGTCGAGCTGCACACGCACGACGAGATCGAGGATGTCGCCGACGCCTTCAACGTCGTCAGCGGCACCGCCGCGGAGCTCGCGGCCGACCAGGCGCGCAGCCGTCGCAACGTGTCACGTATGTTCGTCAGCCTGGGACGGCGCAACCAGAACCTGCTGAACCGCCAGCTCGAGTTCATCGACAAGCTCGAGCGCGACACGAACGATGCCGATCTACTCGATGACCTGTTCCGTCTCGACCACCTCGCGACGCGGATGCGACGCAACGCCGAGAGCCTGCTGGTGCTGGCCGGCGAGGAGCCCGCGCGCCGCTGGTCCGAGCCGGTGTCGCTGACCAGCGTGGTCCGGGGCGCGATCGCCGAGGTCGAGGACTACCGGCGCGTGAACCTCGAGGGCGTCGACGAGGCCGCGCTGGCCGGCAGCGCCGTCGGTGACGTCACGCACCTGGTCGCCGAGCTCATCGAGAACGCGGTGCAGTTCTCGGCGCCGGACACGTCGGTGCTGGTCGTCGGCCGGCGGGTCGTCGACGGGTACGCGCTCGCGATCGTTGACGACGGCGTCGGGATGAGCCCCGAGCAACTCGACGACGCCAACCACCGGATCGAGACCTCGCCCGAAGTAGACCGGGTGCCGTCGAGCTTCCTCGGCCTGTTCGTCGTCGGCCGGCTCGCGGCACGTCACGGCATCCGTGTGCGACTGATGGAGTCGACCACGGAGGGCATCACCGCCAAGGTGCTGTTGCCCGCGGCGTTGATCGATCCGGCGACGCGTGGGCCGTCCAACGAACTGCCTGCCGGCCGGGCGCCTGCCCTGCCCACAGGCAGCGGCACCGACCGGGGGCCGCGGCAGGCTGAGCGACGCGACGACCGGACGGGGCGCGGCTCCGACGATGACGTGCGGCCCGACCGTCGCGCACCGGTGCGTGCGCGTGCGGCGGCGTCGAACCGCGCGGAGGCGTTCGTCGACGACAGATCGGACGATGACGCCGACACTGACACCACAACGGCGCCATTCGGACGCGTCGATGTCGACCTCGATGCCCCGCCGCGTCATCGGGACGAGGTGGGCAACGACCACGCGTCGGATGGGCACTCCGGTGGTCGGCGCGACGTCGGCTGGAGCTGGACCGCCGCCGATCCCGACGATCACGTGGCCGATGGGTCCGGCATCGACGATGGCGACACCGGCGAGATCCGTGGCGGGTCCATCGGAGCGACCGCGGAACGCGGGCGGAGCAGCGGTGGATCGGACGACTGGGGTGCGGATCAGGACGCGACGGGCGTTGACAGACCGGCCGACGTGCAGCCGTGGGACCGATCGGGTGCACACGGAGACCCATCGTCCTCATCGGTCTGGGACACCGCGGTGCGGACCCAAGGCGCTGACGAACAGGACGCCGCTGACGCCCGTGAGCGCGACGATGCCGCCGACAGCGATGCGCGCGAGCGCGCTGACGTGGACGTATGGGGATCGGACGACGCCGGCTCCGACCACGCGGATGCTCGCGATGACGGCGACGGGCATGATGCCGACGCGGGGTGGGCGGATCGGGACGCCGCGTCCGACGGCCGCGACGAGGACGTCGACGTGGCTGGGTCCGAACGCCCGGCGGACGAGGGATCGGCAGACGACCCGGACGCCGTGCCGGTGTTCGAGGTCCGACGTCGGTCATCGCGACGCGACGGCAACGGCAGGCCCGCGAACGGACAGCCACCGGCTGGCCGCGCCGTGCTGCGTACAGAGCGAACGGCGTCAGATCGGCGGGAGCAGACGACCGACGCATCGGCCGACCAGCCACGGCGCGCGCCATCCCGCGCCACCGCGTACGCTGACACCGACGACAACGGCGTCACGCTCACGACGGCCGAACGTGACGCGCGCGCAGCGCGTGATCGACTCGCGCGCTTCCAGCAGGCGGTCCAACGTGGTCGGTCGGAGGCCAGCCGTCAGCACGACGGGGGAGAGCACGGCGATGCGTAAGTTGAGTGGCAGCGCTCGCAACTTCAACTGGCTGCTGTCGAACTTCGTTCGCGACGTCGCAGGCGTCCGCGAGGCGATCGCGGTCAGCTCCGACGGCTTCCTGCTCGCCGGCTCGGCCGGAAGGGATCGCGACGGGGTCGAGCAGTTCGCGGCGATCGTATCGGGCCTCACCAGCCTGACCAACGGCGCGGGCAGCCTGCTGGGCTGTGGCGACGTCGAACAGGTCATCGTCGAGATGTACGACGGCGTGCTGTTCGTGTCGGCGATCAGCGACGGCTCGACCCTCGCGGTCCTCGCAGACAAGGACTGCGACATGGGCCTTGTCGGTTATGAGATGACCCTGCTCCTCGACCGCGTCGGCACGACGCTCACGCCGGCACTCATCAGCGAGCTCAAGAACGCACTCACGGTATGAGGCAACCCTCGGCGGCCGACGACGACGGGCGGCTGGTGCCGCCTTACATCGTCACCGGCGGCCGCACACGGTCGGACGGCGCCGACCTGGCGCTCGAGACGTTGGTCACCACCACCACCGAGGGCCGCGACGCCGCCGGACGACACGTGTTCGAGCAGCGGCGGATCCTCATGATGTGTCATGAGCCGCTCTCGATCGCCGAGGTCGCCGCGACCCTGGAAGTGCCGGCGGGCGTGGCGCGGGTCCTCATCGGCGATCTCGTCGCGGACGGGACGCTGCGCGTCAGCCGGCCGACCGATACGAACGAACAGCTGATCAGGAGGCTGATCGATGGCGTCCGCTCCCTCTGACGGGTTCGGGCTGGCTCCGCAGCCCAAGTCGGTCAAGATCGTCGTCTCCGGCGGTTTCGGTGTCGGCAAGACCACCTTCGTCGGTGCCGTGTCCGAGATCGTGCCGCTCCGGACCGAGGCGGCGATGACGACGGCCAGCACCGACGTCGACGACTCGAGCTGGTTGCCGCAGAAGACGACCACCACCGTCGCGATGGACTTCGGCAGGATCACCTTCGACGAGGCGCTGCGGCTGTACCTGTTCGGTACGCCCGGGCAGGACCGCTTCGGGTTCATGTGGGACGACCTCGTGCGCGGAGCGCTCGGCGCGGTGGTCCTGGTCGATACCCGCCGACTCGACCACTGCTACGCCTCGATCGACTACTACGAGGCGCGCGACATCCCGTTCATCGTCGCTGTCAACCAGTTCGACAACGCGCCGACGCACCATCGCGACGACGTGCGGTACGCGTTGAACGTCGCCGATGACATCCCGATGGTGCGGTGCGACGCCCGTGACCGCGCGTCGGTCAAGGAGGCGCTCGTCACGTTGCTGGAGGCCGTGCTGCGCGCGGTCCAGCGCGACGCCGCGCAACCCGGGGAGTCGTCCGTGGCCGCCGGCACGCAGGGGCGCTGATCCCGCCCACTGGGCTCACACCCGCACGCGGGTGTCCGGGGTCGCCGGTTCGTGCTCGTCGACCATCTCGGTGAACGCCCGAGGTGCGGCGATGCACGCGGTCCCCAGCAGCGCACACGCAGCGGTGGCCCACAACGTCGTCTGGCGTGCCTGCAGGATCGTCGTCGATCCGCCGAGCAGGACGACGGCGGCCACGAGCGTCGCGCTGATCAGCACGGCCCACAACGCGACCGGCAGGCCGAGCACGTGCAGACCTTGCGTAGGTGTCGACGACGCTTGCCACGCTGCGAACGCTGTCGCGGCGAACGTCCCACCCATCAGGGCCGGGAGCATCACCGCCGTCACCTTTGTGTGCGCAGCGAGGATGTCTGTGGGGTCGGCGCCTGCCTCGCCGAGGAACCGGTAGACCACGATGAGGACCACGATCTGGACCACGCACAGCACGCCGACGATCACGAGCATGACCTGGGCGACGGTCGTCCACGCGCCGGCCTGGCCGGGCGGGTGCTGCTCCGACGCTCCGGTCGTGCCTGCGGTCGCACCGCCGACGGTGTCGGGCAGGTGTGGCGTGGTGACCGCGTCTTCGTGCGCCGGGACGTCGTCGGCGCCCGGCGACTGCGGGTCGTGATGCTGCGCGTCGGTGCCCGCCGCCGCGTCGGCGACAGCGAACGCGGTCGGCGAGGCCGATGCGGCGTGGTTGAGATGCCCGGCGTCATGGGGCCGGTCCGCACCGTCGGTCGTTGAGAGGCCGTCGGGAGATGACCGGTCGTCGACGTCGGCCACGTCGCGGCGGCCGTCGATGCCGTCGTCGGGCGTGACAGGGTCCGGATCGATCGTGATGTCGCCGGTCGTGGTGACGGTGTCGCCGGTCACGTCACCGCTGGTCGTCGTATCATCGGGCGCCACTGTGTCGGTGTCCGGCGTGCCCGGTCCATCCAAGGGTGGCATGTTCGCGGTGCCCGACTCCGGGACCGTGCCCGCGTCGACCGATGCCGTCGCCGTGTCCCATGCCTCGTCGGTCGTGGAGTCGATGCCGTCATTCCACGTGCCGCCCGGCTCAGCGGCGCCCCGGTCGTCCCACGCCGGGGCCTCCTCGGTGTCGGTCGTCCCGTCGGCTGTCGTGGCTGCGTCGACGGTGCCGGTCGTCCGGTCGGCCGTCGTGGTTGCGTCGGCCGTGTCCGTGGGCAGGCCGATGTCGCCGGTGTCGTCGACGCCGAGGAACTGCGGGATGTCCGTGGTGTGATCGGTGTCAGCGGTGTGGTCGACGCTGGCGACGTAGGCGGTGCCGGCGTCGTCGCCGATGTCCGTGGTGTCGTCGATGTCCGCGGTGCGATCGGTCTGCTGCGGTGCGTGCGCGTCCGACGTGGACGGCGTGGGGGCCGCAGCGGTGAACGTCGCGTCGTCCACCGTCGCCGCGGACGCACGACCGACCGTCGCGGCGTCTGTGTTCCGGTCGCCCACCGGATCGACCGGCTCCAGCGGGACGGTGGGCAGGTTGGCGAACCGGCCGGTGATCTCGACCGTCGGCTCGGACGGATCCGCCACGTCGGTCTCATCGGCCGTCGGCGTGGGTGGTGCGAGCGGACCGGAGTCGTCGAGGGTGTTGGTCCGTTCGGTCACGTTGTCGGCGGTGAACGCGCCCTGGTCGTGCTGTTCGCGCGCCACGATGGGCTGCAGGCGGTCGGTGCTGTCATCCGCCCCGGGCGCCGGCTGCTGGAAGGCCTCCAGCAGTGACGCAGCGACCAACGAGATCTCCGTCCGTTGCTCGGACGCGTCGTCGCCCGGGGCGATCTCCCGGAGCACGATCTGCTCGCCGTGGCCGGACGCCCTGTTCGGTCGCGCCGGAACGGGCAGGTTGTCGCTCGGTGCCGGTGCCGTCCCGCCGACGTCCGCGGCCTGCTCTTCCGCCGGTGCGCCACGGGCGTTCTCGAGCACGCTCGTCAGCAGGGCGGTGACCTCGGTACGGTCGCCATGTCCTTCGGCACGGCAGGACGAACAGACACGAGTTCCCTCCCTCGTGTCCCAACCGCACACTTCACACGCTTGCATGCCAACCGCTCCCATGGGAAATCGAAGCACCACCCACGGCCGACGACAGCGGACCGTGTACTGTAGCCGACCCGTTCGTCAGCGCCGAATCGACGCGGGTGGGCCGATCGCGCCGTCGGCGCGCCTACCAGTGAAGCACAGCGTCCGCGGTCCGCAGCAGTGCGGACTGTTCGTCGGCGTCGGCGATGCTGACGCCGGGGATGAGGTCCGTGCTGTCCAGGCCCTGGTGCCGGGCGCTGACGGCGTCGACATAGACCAGCACGCCGGATTCGAGCAGGCCGCGCAGATCGCGTGCGCACCGGCTGTTGGGCAGGTCATGGCCCGCGAGCGTCGCGGTGGGGGCGTCCCCGCCCTGCGCCGCGTACTCGATCGCGACACCGCGCAGCAGGACCGTCAGGTCCACGTCCTCGGCGACGGCGTAGATGTTGGCCTCGAGCACCGGGTCGGTGGTGGACATGGCGGCCGGCGCCGCAGTGAGGATGCTCACGACACGACGCGCCACGGCTGTCCACCTCCCGGAGCCAGCACCACGTCGGCGGCGCGCACGAACCGCCACAGATCCGCCTCGTCGCCGACGATCACTCCGTCCACCATCTTGCGGCCCCCGGTGGCGCCGGCCTCGACCACCCAGTCCAGCGTCGCTCCGTGCACCCCGCGGCGCACCAGCGCGCGGGCGGCGTCGGCGATGGAGCCGTCATCCAACGCGAGATCGACGGCGGTGCCGTGGGCGAAGATCATGACCCGGTGCCCCGCGGCGAGCAGGCGATCGGCGAGCTGCAGCGCCGTGGCGGCGGCCGCCGAGCTGGTCGCCGACGACAGCACGACGGTGATGGCACGGCTCACCACCACTGCGCCCTCGTCTCGGGTTCGCCGACCAGCTGTGCCACGGCCTCGAGGTCCACGAGCTCGACCTCGGTGTCACCGGGAACGATCAGGCGCTCGGCCGCCGCGTGGTCGTGCGCCCACACGCGCACGCCGGCCTCGGTGGCCTCGCGCAGGTTCGCAGCGTCGTCGTGGCCGGGTCGCAACACGATCGTGGCGGCGTCGAGCAGCACCACCACGACGTCCTCACCGTCGCGCGCCCACCCGGAGCCGAGGGCCAGCGCCTCGGCGGGTTGCTGCGATGTCAACAGTGCCACGGTCATGTGCGCCCCTTGCGGATCAGCAGCCGGATCGCCGGGCGCCCCTGATCGTCGGCGGCTCGTTCGACGCCGATCAGCTCGTGACCGGCCCGATCGGCCCACCGCGCGAACGCCGCGGGTGAGCCCGGCCCGCCGGCCAGCACCTCCAGCACGGAGCCGGGATCCAGGGCGGTGATCGCCCGCATGGCGCGCACGACGCCGGTTTCGCGGGGTGCGCCCCGCGCATCGATCCTGCCCGCCACCGTCACCATCAACCGCGAGGTCGTCGGTCCGGCCGCCGCCGGCCGGACCGCCCATCCGGGACCGCCGCCGTCGCCCACATCGGCCACGGGTGAGAGTTGGACCTGGCGCCAGACGCGGGAGAAGGCCCCGCTTAACAGGCCCCACTCGATCGCGCCGGCGAGTCCTCCGCGCACCGGTCGCAGCGGATCGAGCGCACCACCGAGACGACTGAGCAGTGACCCGGCGTCGTCCGCCCTGTGGACGTGTACGAGGTAACCGCCGGAGCGCAGGATGCGTGCCACGGCCTCGACGGCCTCGGCCAGCGACTCGACCGGCTCGGCGTGCTGCTCCGCCAGGCGTCCGCCCTCCCGCGTGGCGGCCTGCCGCACCGCCTCGAGCCGCCCGCTGCCGTGCGCGCCGCCGTTGCCGTTGACGATGACCTCGCCCAGCAGCCGAAGCAGGTTGGACGGCGTCCGCGTGGCGTCCGCGGCCGGGTCGACGCGGACCTCGTCAGCCGCCGCCTCCGGGCGCGCGAGGTAGAGCTTGGCCGGGCGCCCGCCGCCCGGGTGCTTGCGGCTGCTGACGACCACCAGGCCCGCGTCGGCGAGGGTCTCCAGGTGCGTGCGCGCGACGTTGGGGTGCAGTTCGAAGGCGCCGGCGATGTCACGGACCGTCTGTCCCTCGCCGACGCGACGAAGGTGCTCGTAGATGCTGGCGCGCGTCGTACTGCGCAGCGCGCGACGGGTGCTGACATCGGCGGTGCGGCGGACCCAGCGGTCAGCGGTCAGCTGGGTCCGCTCGCTGCCGTCATCCACAGGTGGGTCGGAAGCCGCGCGATGTGACCACGTCACTGTCGACGGGTTCCATCGGGTGCGGTGAGTGGACGACGTGCATGTCTGCTTTCTACCGTATTGACAAGCAGCCTCGGCCACACCGGCCCAGCCGGGGGGATATTTCACAGTAAACACTTGTCAGGTGGCCAGCATCTGCAGCCACAACACCGCCAACGGGGCACCCAGCAGCACGGCGTCGGCGGTACCGAACAGCAACGCGTCCGCCGTCCGTGTCCCGTGCTCATCCGTCCGGAGCACATGGCGCAGGCGGGCACCGAGCAGTGCTGCGAACACGGCGGCCAACGCCAGCCCTGTCGTCAGCGTCGGCGCCGGCGGGTCCGGTATGCCGACGGCGTACATGGTGGCGCCGCCTGCCACCGCGGCTGCTGCGGCCACGATGATGCGGTAGCGGTCGCGGTCGCCCGCCGACGGGCTGCTCGTCGCGATCACCGCGACGTCGGTAACCCCGATCACCACCAGCGTGGCCACTGTGGCAGCCGTGCCGAGCAGGTCGTACAGCGCGACCAGGGACGCGGCGCCCACGCCGACGATGAGGCCGGCGAACATCGTCGAGCCGACCACCGCCGCCGTTTCGTGACGCCGGGACGACGCGAACGCGAGCAGGAAGGTCAGCATCACGCCGACGGCCAGCGTGGCGCCCGTCCAGACGATGCTGATGCCAGGCGTGACCGTCAGAAGCGCGACCGGCGTCGTCCCCAGCAGGACGGCGGCGGGCAGGACGGTGCGCACACTCGTGGCACCCAACGCACCGTGCAGATCGACGAGGCTGCAGACCGCCACGACCAGGACCGCGAGGCCCAACACCCAGCGACCGGCGACGGCACCGAGTGCCAGCATGGCCGGCACGAGCACCGACCCGCCGAGCAGCAGCAGGTGGCCACGTCGTCGGGTCGCGCTCACGGCCGAGCCGCCACTGAACGGCGGGAGCAGTGCCAACTCGGCGCCGTCCGGCACGTCGACGGCGTCGTCGAGCGCAACCCGGGACCCGTCGAGCACGCCGGACGCGACGGTCACCCGGGTGGCGAACGGCTCACCGAAGCGGTCACACAGGCCGGCGACGATCACGGGAACCGTGTCGGGCGGAACCTGGACCTGCGCGGTCCCGGCCGCGTCACGCAGCGCAGCGAACAACCGCACCGTGACCGCCACGAACGACCTTTCGCATCACCTGCCCATGGGCAGCGTAGCCCGTCGGCGTTCCGGCCGACCGCGGCGGGCGATGCCGCCGGCCGGGGTGCTACCGTTCACTGCGTTGGACCGACGTGCCGGAGGTGTGCGTCGGTCGGTCGGATGTCGTCGCCCGCGGCGACCCCGGTGACAGACACGGTGGCTGTAGGCGGCGGTCAGTGGACGGAAGCGACGGGCAGTGAGACTGCTCATTCTCTCCGATGGCGACAGTGCGAAGACGCTGTTGCCCGCGTTGGAGTTCCTCGATCACAGCGTGTCCGTCGCCCCGCTCCACCCGCGCGAGGCGGGCGAGGCCGCGGACTGGGACCTGATCATCGTCGACGCGACCGACGACCTGGGCGCCGCGTCGAGCACGTGCCGGTCGATCGCCGCTGCGGACCGGTCGCGCCCGGTGCTGGTCGTCGTTGACGACGGCAGTCTCGCGGCGATCAAGGGCACATGGGGCTTCGACGACTGGTTGCTCCCCCGCGCACGGCCCGCAGAGCTGGAGACACGGTTGCGCCTGCTCGCCGAGACGGCGCGCAGCGCCCGCTCGTCGCGGGCGCGCATCGGCGACCTGTCGATCGACGAGGAGACGTACGTCGTGCGCCTGCGCGGCAAGCCGCTCGACCTGACGTTCCGCGAGTTCGAGTTGCTGAAGTACCTGGCGAACAACCCGGGGCGGGTGTTCACGCGGTCGCAGTTGCTGCAGGAGGTCTGGGGCTACGACTACTTCGGTGGCACCCGCACGGTCGACGTCCACATCCGTCGCCTGCGCGCCAAACTCGGGACCGAGTACGAGCAGCTGATCGGCACCGTCCGCGGTGTCGGGTACAAGCTCGATCCCGCCGCCCCGAAGGCTGACGAGTAGCGCCGGTGGCCACCTACGAAGTCAACCCCGCCGGCGTCGCGAAGGCCGAGCAGATGATCGACGCCGGTCAGTACGTCGTGTCCAGCAACTGGGGCGACGTCCAACCTGACGCCGAGGCCGGCAACGCCATGCTCGAACGCCACGGGTGGGACGGGTACGGCGCGTGGCACCTCGGCCTCACCGTCGGCGCGACCGACGAGACCAAGGGCCGCTACGCGTTCGTGTTCGGCGACTACCGCCGTGTGCACCGGTCCGGCCTGATCGCCTGCCGCTACCGCGCTGCCGAGTGGGACCACAAGGACGTCGAGCTCGCCGCCCACGAACTGCTCCAGCGGTTGGACGCCCGCCGAGCCGGTCAGTAGGCGGGGCGCAGGAGGTCCCGGGTCGCCCCGTCGACGGCGGAATCGATCCACTGCTCGTAGCACACGTCGAGGTACTCGTGGGCGAAGCCCGCGGACTCGTACAGGCGCACGGCAGTCGTGCTCGCGCAGTCGACGTACAGGATCGCCTGCCGGCACCCGCGGTCGTACAGGTGCGCCACGCCGGCGTCCAGCAGGCTGCGCCCCAGGCCCTGTCCCTGTGCCGACGGATCGACGGCGAGCACGTACACCTCGCCGACGGGCTCGTGCGCAGGCACCTCGTCGGACTCGTGGCCGTGCCACTTGGTCCAATGGAAGCCGACCAGGTCGTCGCCCCGCCACGCCATCAGCAGGTCGTCGGGCTCGAACCAGTCGCGTTGCCGCCGCTCGGCGAAGTCCTCCCGCGTCCACCCGCCGTTCTCCGGGTGTCCCTCGAACGCCGCGTTGTTGACGGCCAGGAAGGGGTCGTCGTCGCGGGGGCCACGGTAGGGGCGCACGTCGATGCCGTCCGGGTGGGTCGGTCGCTGCGGGGGGTCGTCGAGCCGGCGTGCCATGAACGCCAACTCGCGCTGGATGTCGTACCCGAGTTCGAACGCGAGCGTCTGGTCGGCCTGCTCCACACGGTGGACCCACAGGAACACCCAGCCGCCGCCGGCGCGGGCGATGGCGGCGCGTGTCTCGTCGAGCAGCGCGGTCGCGACCGTTCCGCCCTCACGTTCGTCGGGATGCACCACCACCTCGACCGCGACGCGCGGGCGTTGGCCCGGGTGGCCCCAGCGGGTGTGCACGTAGCCTATGAGGCGGCCATCGTCGTGGGCGAGCACGCCGAGCCAGCCCGTGGCCCCGACCTTGAGGTGCGAGTACTTGTGCTCGCCCACGGGCCGGTGGCCCTCGATGCGGGTCGTCGCCTCGATCAGGTCGAGGATCTCGTCGAGAACCTCGCGGTCCAGTACGGTGCGTGACTCGATGCGCAGCATGGTGGCGAAGCGTAACGTCAGGCGGGGCGAACACGTTTGTCGATCGGGCGTCCCGGCAGGCAGTTCGCGGCCGACTCGCATGCGGCGTGCGGGACGGCTACACTCCCACGGCGACGGTCGCTTGCCGCGTGGCTGCAACACGGGCCGTTAGCTCAACGGGTAGAGCTCCGGACTTTTAATCCGGCGGAGCGGGTTCGAGTCCTGCACGGCCTACTCTTTGAGGACAATTGCATGGAGCTGTGGAGCAGTTAGGAGTGCTCGTCACCCTGTCAAGGTGAAGGTCGCGGGTTCAAATCCCGTCAGCTCCGCCCACGACGGCCGGTCACCCCCGGCCGTTGTCGTTCCCGAAGGGACGGCGCCCGGTCAGGTAGCTCAGTTGGTAGAGCGCGCGACTGAAAATCGTGAGGTCGGCGGTTCGACCCCGCCCCTGACCACAAACCGCCTCTGACCAGCAGGTTTATCCACAGAACCGCCTCGGTCGATCGAGCACACCGCTCGCTCAGCGCATAACTTCGACGCCTCGGATCCACGGGTGACCCCGCGGACCGGGCCGCCGAAGGGGGCTGACGGCCATGAGCGACCTGTTCGAACCGGACGTGCTGGCATTGTTGCTGCGGCAGTGGTCGCGCAGTCTGCGGGCGCGCAACCGCTCGCCGCGGACGGTCGAGACCTACACCGACAGCGCCCAGGAGCTGGCCGCGTTCGCGCGGAAGCACGGTCACGCCGAGCTGAATCGGGCGTTGATCGAGGACTACCTCGCCGACCAAGCGTCCCGGTGGAAGCCGGCAACGGTGGCGTTCCGGTACCGGTCGCTGCAGCAGTTCACCAAGTGGCTGACGGCCGAG
>DASUUK010000064.1 GCA_036374135.1 Euzebyales bacterium | reverse complement strand
CGATGGGCCGCACCGGATAATGCCTGGATAACGCTGTCGCCGAGAGCTTCTTCGCCACCTTGAAGGTCGAGCTCGTCAACCGCCGACGGTTTCGAACCCGCGCCGAGGCGCGCACGGCGATCTTCCGCTGGATCGCCTGGTACAACCAGCGCAGATTGCACTCGTCCAACGACTACCTGCCACCCGTCAGGTGGGAACAACAACACGCTCACACCGACCCGATAGCATCATCGATGGCCGCATAACCACGGTGTCCGCCAGCGGGGGGAAGTCCAACTACCGCCCGAAGGACCTCGACGAGCTAGCCGGCTTCGTCGAAGAAGGTATCCGGCTGACGCACCGCGACGCGCTCGTGTCGCTGCTGTCCCGGTCGCTCGCCGAGCTGCAACACGCGACCACACAAGCCGACGTCGAAACGCCTCGAACACGAGGTCATGGCGTTGCGGCACGTGCTGGATGTCGCGCTCGCTGGCAGGGGGACGTCTGGGATCGTCGAGAACGTCGCCTACCAGCCGCCGACCGTCGAGCAGGAGGGCGACCGGTGACGGTCGAACGGCTCGTCGAACTCGTCATCCGCGCCCTGACCGTCGAGGGCGAGATCGCCGAAGTCCGCCGGGCCCGCACCGTCCACTCGGACCGTGTCGGCCTGGTCGTCGTCGACCGTGATGGCGACCGGTGGCGGCTGTGGGTCGCGGTCGACCCGTGGGCGGCGCCGGCATGACCCGCATCGTGGCGTTCGCGCGCCGCTGGCTGTGGACGACCGCATGGTGCGTGTTCGTCGCCGCGAAGGCGGTGGCGGTCGACGGCGCGACCTGAGCAGATCTGGCTCGCCGAGGCCCTCACCGATTGGCGGGGGCCTCACCGCGTCACTCGTCGTCGCCGAAGCCGGGGCCGATGGTGAGTTCGAGTAGGACGTCCTCACGGTCGACACCCGCCGGCTGTTAGCGCGGCTGGGGGTTCATATGGCGACGACGACGGCGGCCAGGTCGTCACCACCAACACCGGAGTTGTATCGTGAGCGCGCCAGAGCTGAGAGCGCCGCCCGGCGCGGCTCACCGGACTCGACGTCATGGAAGCGACCGACAAGACGGAAGGCTCTGCGCCGGTTGCGGGCGTTGACTGCTCGCGTCGCTCTGCTTGAGGCGCGCCCGGTCGTGACCCTGACGGTCGTGCGGTAGGTCCTCACGACGGCGAAAGGGGCTCAGGGTCAAGTTCCCTGGGCCCCTTCCCCGTTACCTGCCTAGCGCTAGCCGGTCAACGGGTCACGCTACCGCGGCCTACTTGCAGCCGGGGACGTCTTCGGTCTGACCAGGCGGGTGACACTTCGACTGCGCGTCGTTGGGTCCGCCGCCGGCATTGCCTGGCCCGAACTTTGGGTCCGCTGCTGCTGGTCCAACGACGCCGAGCGTAAGCAGCGCCGTGATCAGCGCTGTGATGAGCCGTTTCCGCATGACACACCTCTCTCACGACGGCAGGGACTCCCGCCCCCGCCGGACGCCGCAGGACGCGTGCGTCCGGAACAGTACGCCCGCGACGCGGACGGACCTGCAACCCCTACTACTGCTCAAGTACGGCGATCAATGGTGACTAGCCCGACCCTCCTAGACTGTCCCGACAGGTGTCGCGGTGGACACGCCTGGTAGCTTGCTGGGCGTGAACCGCGCGGCTCCCCTGACGTGGGTATCAGATGGCACCCCGAGGACATTGGGGCCACGACGACAGCTGTTCCCGTCCCGTCACGCCTCTGGAAGCTCGACGGTCTGACCGAGCAGGCTGCCCCCGTCAATGATGAACTCCGCACCGGTCGTGTACGTCGCGTCGGCGGCGAGGTACATCACCAGCTTGGACACCTCCTCGGGCTCGCCCATCCGCGGGATCGCCTGTACCGCCGCGAGCTCATCGCCGAGATCCGCGGTCATGGGCGTGCGGATGGGACCGGGGTGGATGGAGAACACCCGGATGCCGTCCGATGCCACATCCATCGCGGCTGCCTTCGTCATCCCCCGCACGCCCCACTTGCTGGCGACGTAGCCGACGATGTTGGCGAAGCCCATCATGCCCGCCGTCGATGACACGTTGATGATCACGCCGCCGCCCGCGCGGCGCAGCGAGGGGACGCCGTGGTGCATGCCGAGGAAGGTGCCGGTGAGGTTGACGTCGATGATGCGCCGGAAGTCCTCGGGCGGCAGCTGCTCCACGGAGCCGAAGGTCACGATCCCGGCGTTGTTGATCAGCAGGTTGACGGCACCGTACCGCTCTTCCGCCGTTGCGTAGGCTGCCGTCCAGTCGTCGCTGCTGGTCACATCCAGGTGGACGAACGTAGCCGCGTCACCGATCTCCTCGGCCAGCGCCTTCCCCTCGCCATCGAGCACATCGCCGATGACCACCGAGGCTCCCTCGGCCGCGAGCTCCCTGGCATGCGACGCTCCCATGCCGCGTGCGCCGCCACTGATCATTGCCACCGTTCCGTCGAACCTGCCCATCACGATTCCTCTCCACGTGCACTGCGGCACGGTAGGGGGCGACGCGCCAGCGACGAGGGCCGGACGTCCCGATGGACACCCACCGTTCGTCAGTCAAGACCGCCCGGTGCCCCGCCGTACGAACACGAGGCACCGGGTCGGTGCGAAGAATTCGGGCTGTCGATCATTCCTGGCCGACCCGGAGCACGCGCATCATCTCGTGGTCCTCGTGCGAGAGGATGTGGCAGTGCCAGACGTACCGGCCGGACTTGTCGAAGTGCGCCCTGATGCGCACCATCTGGCCTGTCGGGATGGTCGCCTCCGGATCGCCCGGCAGCGACGTCACCATGTCCTTCGGCGCCGCCTCGAAGTACTCCGAACCAACCGACGCAGGCGTGAGATTCCTGATGTTGGAGATCTCTGGCGCCTCCCCGGTGGTCCCGTTGTGCTGCGTCGTGGTCTGCGAACCGGTGACGTCGTATTCGAAGTCCTCACGATCCAGGATCTCGAAGTTCACCAGGTGCAGGTGGATCGGGTGGGCATCGGCGGTGAAGTTGTAGATCTCCCAGATCTCGGTGGAGTCGAAGTCCGGCGTCTCCGTGGGGGGCTGGAACCAGGTGTACGCGGTGGCGACGTCGGTGCCGGTCAGATCGCCCGCGACCGTACCGAGCAGTGGCTGCAGTCGACCGAACTCGTCAGTCCCCTCGAACAGCGCGACCCGGCGGGTTGTGCCCCCGTTTGCGACACCGCCGTATCCCGGAAGGTTGCCGGGATTGAAGGTGTCCGGCACGCCTGACAGTGGCACGACCACGTCGAAGGCCATGACCCGGTCGGTCTGGCGGTCGGGGAACAGGTCGCCGGGATCCAGGTCACCGCCGAAGGCCCCGCCGAACGGCGAATCGCCGCCGAGGTTCTTCATGATGACCCTCTTGCCGTCCAGGCCGTCAAAATTGACGACCACGTCGTAGCGGCCGCCCGGCTCGAAGACCAGCGTGTCGGTCTGCGCCGGGGTACCGAGCCCCTGGTCGCTGCCGATGACCCAGAAGTCCAGAGGAGCGCTCGCGCTCGGGTGGCTTGGATCGGTCACGCCGGGATCCACGGCCACGAACTGCAGGACCATGAATCGTGAGTCGCAGCCGTTGAGCAGGCGCATCCGGTAGTTGCGGGGCTCGACGTTCGCCTTCGGCCAGATCTTGCCGTTGACCACCATGTGATCGCCGAAGAACTCCGCCAGCGCGGTCGGGCCGCCGCCAGGGAACAGCTCTGGCGGCAGGATCGCGCCCTCGCCCGTGATGAAGTCGTCGTAGAACGGGTCACCGGGGAAGGCCGGATAGAACAGCGCGCCATCGTCGGTGAACATGCGGTCCTGGATGGCGTAGGCCAGCTCATACGGGAACGCCGGCAAACCCAACGAGTTGCCCGGCAGTCCGGTGTCGAGCTCGTCACGCACGAAGTAGAAGCCGGCAAGGCCCGCGTAGACGTTGAGCCTGGTGATTCCCAACGCGTGGTCGTGGTACCACAGGTTTCCCGCCGGCACGGCGTTGTTGTACCTGAACGTGTTCGTGAACCCGCCGGGTGCGAAGTCCCACTGCGGGCCCTTGACCTCACCGTCGGGGCTGTAGAAGAACTCCGGGTTGCCGTCGTACTGGAAGTCGGAGTTCCCGCCGTGCAGGTGGGTGATGATCGGGACACCGTTCTTCGTGATGCTGTACTGCCGGTAGTCGACGCCGTTGGCCGAACCGGCACCGTGCAGCGAGTACGCCCAGTGCAGGTTGGTATCGACCGGCAACAGGTGCTTCTTGCCCTGCAACTCGTTCTCCCACCGCACCACGGTCTCGTCGGCACCACCGTTTCCGTTCAGGCTGCTCATCACCTGGAACGTCTGGCCGGGCCACGACACGGTGTCGGCCCCATAGCCCCACACGTCCGTCTTCAGCCTCCTCCCGTTCTTCGGATTGATCAGACCGGTCTGCTGGCCGGTCTCACGGACACGGAGGCTGAAGTTCGGCTGCTGCACCGGAGCGCCGTTCTGGTTCAGGTCCTTGAACAGGAATCCCGGGTCGAGCGCGTTCGGCGCCGGCTCGACGAACTTCGGCTGCAGCGCCGGGTCGCTGAGGCCGACTGCCGCTGGTGCCGCCAGCGCCCGGCCCACCCCACCGAGCACGTTGGCGTACAGCAGCGCGCCGGATGCCGCGGTTCCTTTGATGAACTGCCTGCGGTCCAGCATGGTCCCACCTTCCCCTGCCACCACGCGGCCCGCGTCCTGCGCGCGTGGTGGCAGCGCGCGGCGGGTCCCACCGACTTCACCCGAACCCGTGCCGTCGGACGTGTCCAATGGTCCCGGATCTGCCCGCCGATCGTACAGGCTGCTGCGGCGGCGGACGACACCCGAGCCATCTGTCCCGCACCGCCGGGTCCGTTCGGCCTGCCCCTACCAGCATCGGACGACCTACGTTCTACGCTGTCCCAGTCGGCGACCGCAGGTGGGCAGCGCATGGGAACGGCGTGCATCGACGGCAACGAGGCCGCGGCGCGGGTGGCACACGCGTGCAGCGAAGTGATCGCGGTCTATCCGATCACCCCGGCGTCGCCGATGGGCGAGCTGGCGGACGCGTGGTCAAGCACCGGCCGCACCAACCTGTGGGGCACCGTGCCGCGCATCACGGAGCTGCAGAGCGAGGGCGGTGCCGCCGGCGCGCTGCACGGCGCGGTCATCGACGGTGCGCTGGGGACCACGTTCACGGCGTCACAGGGCCTGCTGCTGATGCTGCCCAACATGTACAAGATCGCCGGCGAGCTGACGCCGGCGGTCATCCACGTCGCGGCGCGGTCGGTGGCGACCCACGCCCTGTCGATCTTCGGGGACCCCTCCGACGTGATGGCCGCCCGCACGACGGGGTGGGTGATGCTGGCGTCGAGCTCGGTGCAGGAGGCGCAGGACCTGGCGGCCGTCGCGCACGCGGCGACACTGCGCAGCCGCGTGCCGTTCCTGCACTTCTTCGACGGCTTCCGCACGTCGCATGAGCTCAACCGGATCACGACGCTCGACCTCGACGACATCCGCGCACTGATCAGCGACGACGACGTGGTCGCCCAGCGCATGCGGGGGTTGACCCCCGAGCAGCCGGTCCTGCGTGGTTCGGCTCAGAACCCCGACGTGTACTTCCAGGCCCGCGAGGCCGTGAACCCGTACTACGACGCCGTCGGCGACATCGTCCAGCAGACGATGGACGACCTCGCCGAACGCACCGGCCGTCGTTACCACCTGGTCGACTACGCCGGCCACCCCGAGGCCGACCGCGTGCTGGTCCTGATGGGCTCCGGCGTCGGCGCCGCGCGGCAGACGGTCGAGGAGTTGAACCGTCGCGGCGAGCGGGTCGGCGTGATGGCGGTGCGGCTGTTCCGGCCGTTCCCGACGGCCGCGTTCCTGGCGGCACTGCCGCCGACCACCCGCGCGGTCGCGGTGCTCGACCGGACCAAGGAGCCGGGCGCGGTCGGCGAGCCGCTGTTCGTCGACGTGGCCGCGACCCTGGCCGAGGCCGCCACCACGGGGGCGCTGGATACGGCCGCCATGCCCCGGCTGACCGGCGCGCGGTATGGCCTGTCGTCGAAGGAGTTCACGCCCGCGATGGTGGCGGGCCTGCTCGACGCGCTCGCCGACGGCGAGCACCAGCCCCGGCGTGCCACGGTGGGGATCATCGACGACGTCACGCACCTGTCAATCCCACCGAACCCCGACTTCTCGCTGCCGGCGGGCGACGGCGACGTCGAGGCGGTGTTCTTCGGCCTCGGCAGCGACGGCACGGTCGGCGCGAACAAGAACACGGTCAAGATCGTCGGAGAGCACACCGACCTGCACGCGCAGGGCTACTTCGTGTACGACTCGCGCAAGGCCGGCGCGCAGACCGTGTCGCACCTGCGCTTCTCGCGGCGGCCGATCATGTCGACGTACCTGATCGACGAGGCCGACTTCGTCGCCTGCCACCAGTTCGGGTTCCTCGGCACCCGCGACGTGCTCGGCTGGGCCGCGCGGGGTGCGACGGTGCTGCTCAACGCCCCGTTCCCGGCGGACGAGGTCTGGGACACGCTGCCCGCTCCGGTCCAGGAGGCGATCCTCGACAAGGGCCTGCGGGTGTACGCGATCGACGCACACCGCGTGGCCCGGGCCGCGGGACTGGGCCGACGCATCAACACCGTGATGCAGCCGTGCTTCTTCGCGCTGTCGGGCATCCTGCCGCGCGACGAGGCGATCGCCGCGGTCAAGCGGTCGATCGAGCGGACGTACGGCCGCCGCGGACCGGAGGTCGTGGCGCGCAACCTCGAGGCCGTCGACCATGCACTCGACGAGTTGGCCGAAGTCCCACTCGGCGACCGCGTCACATCCACCATCGGGTTGCGACCGCCGGTGCCGGCCGATGTGCCACCGTTCGTCGAGCGGGTCACGGCACGCATGATCGCCGGCGAGGGCGACTTGCTGCCCGTGTCCGCGCTGCCGGTCGACGGCACCTTCCCCACCGGCACGACCCGGTACGAGAAGCGGTCGCTCGCACAGGAGATCCCCGTGTGGGATCCCAGCATCTGCATCGACTGCGGAAAGTGCGCGATCGTCTGCCCCCACGACGCCATCCAGATGAAGGTGTTCGAACCCGACGCGCTCGACGGCGCCCCCGACACGCTGCAATCCAAGGACTTCCGCTCCCGCGACCTGCCGACGCAGCATCTGCTGACGATCCAGGTCGCACCCGACGACTGCACGGGCTGTGGGGTGTGCGTGCAGCAGTGCCCGGCCCACGACAAGCACGAAGTCGGCCGCAAGTCGATCATGATGGAGCCGGCACCCGAGCACCGCGAACGCGAGCGCGCCAACTTCGCGTTCTTCGAGCAGATCCCGCCGCTCGACCGGTCGCTGCTGCCCGCCGACTCGATCAAGGGCTCACAGGTCCGCGAATCACTGTTCTCGTTCTCCAGCGCATGCGCGGGTTGCGGTGAGACGCCCTACCTCAAGTTGCTCACGCAACTGTTCGGCGACCGCATCGTCGTGGCCAACGCGACGGGGTGTTCGTCGATCTACGGCGGCAACCTGCCGACCACCCCATGGGGTGTCGACAGTGCGGGCCGCGGCCCGGCGTGGGCCAACAGCCTGTTCGAGGACAACGCCGAGTTCGGCCTGGGCCTGCGGATCGGCGTCGAGCAGCAGTCCGTTGGCGCACGGGCGCTGGTGCGCGCGCTTCGCGACCAGGTGGGCGCCGACCTCGCTGACGCGATCCTGCACGCCGACCAGTCCGACGAGGCCGGCGTCGCCGCGCAGCGCGACCGTGTGTCCATGCTGCGCGACCGACTGGTCGCCGGCAACGGCGAGCCGCGGGCGCGCATGCTGCACAGCCTGGCCGACCACCTGGTGCGGACCGACGTGTGGATCGTCGGCGGTGACGGGTGGGCCCACGACATCGGCTATGGCGGCCTGGATCACGTGCTGGCCAGCGGGCTGAACGTCAACATCCTGGTGCTCGACACCGAGGTCTACTCCAACACGGGCGGACAGGCGTCCAAGGCGACCCCACGGGCGGCGGTCGCCAAATACGCGGCGTCGGGCAAGGAGACCCCGAAGAAGGACCTCGGCGCGCTCGCGATGCAGTACGGCACGGTATACGTCGCGCAAGTGGCGCTGGGCGCCAACGAGGTGCAGACAATCCGCGCGCTGAGCGAGGCAGCCGCCTGGGATGGACCCTCGCTGATCCTGGCGTACTCGACGTGCATCGCACACGGCTTCGACATGCGATTGTCGATGACCCACCAGCGCGACGCCGTCAAGAGCGGCTACTGGCCACTGTTCCGGTACCGCCCGGCCACCGACGAGCACACCACACCGTTCCGCCTGGACTCACGCAAGCCCGCCATGCCGCTGCGGGACTTCGCCCGCAGCGAGGGGCGGTTCGCGATGCTGCAACGGACCGACCCCGCCCGCGCGCGGCGACTGCTGGCGCTGGCGCAGGCAGACATCGACGAGCGCTGGCACTACTACGAACAACTCGCCGGCGTGGAGCGCTCGATCGCCCACGAGCCCGGCGAGGTCGTCGATCCAGCCGGCGTCGGATCCGAGGAGGTCCGGTGATGACGCAGTCGATCGATCGCGCGACCGACCTGTCGACGACGTACCTGGGCCTGCGACTGCGCACCCCGTTGGTGGCGTCGCCCGGCCCGCTGACCGGGCGCCTCGAGCCGCTGCAGGCCCTGGAGGACAACGGTGTCTCGGCGGTCGTGCTGCCGTCGCTGTTCGAGGAGCAGGCCGCCCACGACGAGTTGCAGGCGTCCGCACTGTTCGAACTGGGTGCCGACGCCAACCCCGAGGCGACCAGTTACTTCCCGGACCTGCAGGGCTACGCCAGCGTCGGTGAGCGCTACCTGCGCCACGTGCGCGACGCGAAGCAGTTGCTGTCGGTGCCGGTCATCGGCAGCCTCAACGGCGTGACGCCGGGCGGTTGGGTGGGGTACGCGTCGCGGATCGCCGACGTCGGCGCCGACGCGCTCGAGCTGAACCTGTACGAGGTCGTCGCCGACCTCGACGCCACGGCGGAGCAGATCGAGTCACAGCAGCTCGCACTCGTCGAGCAGGTCCGGCGATCGATCGACATCCCCCTGGCGGTGAAGGTCGGCCCGTACTACACGGCGTTCGCCGGCATGGCGCGACGACTGGTCGAGGCCGGCGCCGACGGGCTGGTCATGTTCAACCGCTTCTACCAGCCCGACATCGACCCGGAGACGCTGCAGATCCGGCCGTGGCTGGACCTGTCGCGCCGCTCCGAGCTGCGCCTGCCACTGCGCTGGATCGCCATCCTGTCCGGTCACGTGGATGCGTCGTTGGCGCTGACGAGCGGGGTGCACCGCGCCCCCGACGTCGCGCGCGGCCTGCTGGCGGGCGCCGACGTGACGATGATGACGTCTGCCCTGATCGACCAGGGTCCGCAGCACGTGGGCACCGTCGAGGCCGACCTGGCGGCCTGGGTGCACGACATGGGCTACACATCGGTCACCGAGCTCAAGGGCAGCGTGAGCATGCGCACCGTCGCCGACCCGACCGCCTTCGAGCGCGCCAACTACATCGACACACTCGTCCACTACAGCAACACCTTCCATGACGGGTGGGGCTTCGACCCGTTCTGACCGTCGATGCACGAGCCGTGGCGCGCTCAGCACGCGACGACCGTGCGGCACGGCCCCTGCCTCAGCGGGCCGCGATGTCGGCGCGCACGGAGCACCACACGTAGTAGGCGGGATACGTGAGCGAGACCGTCGCGACGGTCAGCTGCGCGGGACCGGAGGGCAGCAGCAGCGCGACCACGCACACGATCCCCCAGACGGCGCCGAGCACGTAGTGGCGGCGGCGGTCGGCGCGGTCCGGCAACTGCGTGGGATACAGGAAGCGCACGGGCGCGAGCACGAGAGCCGCCAGCACCCACAGCAGCACCGTGTTGAACATCCGTGGGGTCTGGAACAGCCACAGGTAGCCGATCACGACGTTCCAGTACGAGGGGAACCCCTTGAAGAAGCCCTGCACGGACTGTTTCGCGTCCACCCGGGAGAACCCGATCGCGCTGGTGATCAGCACGACCGCAACCGTCGGGAAGACAGGTGTGAGGATCAGTTCCGCCCGGACGGCCAGCAGCAGAGGCACGAAGACGAACGACAGGTAATCGATGATGTCGTCGAGGCGTCGCCCGTCGATCAGGCGCGCGGTCTCGGTGACCCGCGCGTGCCGCGCGAAGATGCCGTCCGTCGCGTCGATGACGACGCACGCGACGAGCGCGACGATGGCCAGCGCGAACTGCTCGGCCAGGATCAGGTGCGTGGCCGCGAGGACGAGCAGCAGGCCCGTCGCCGTGTACGCGTGCGCCAGGTAGCCGATCGCCTGTTCGCGGCGACCGGGATCGTTGGTCAGCGCGGCGGTGTCGGCGAGGGATGCGTCGTGGGTCACCACGGGCGGTGCCGCACGTGGGTCGGTCGGGGATCGTGCATGGGCTGGCAGGTCCCATCTGGAGGATCCGGATCACGCCGGACCGACCGCGCGGGGCGCGCCGCCCCGTCGTCGCGGTCACGGCGCATGATCTCGGCTGCTTTCGATCCTAACGGACCGGGGAGCGCGACGCCGGGATGACGGCATGCGGCGAATCACCGTCCAGCGCGCAGCACGCGGCCGGCCGCATCGCCGGTGTCGGCGCCACCATCGATGACCGGACGACCGCCGACGATGACGTGCTCCACGCCGGACGCGAACCGGTGCGGATCGTCGAACGTCGCGCGGTCCGCGACGGCGGCGGGGTCGAATGCAACCAGATCCGCCCGCGCACCAGGTCGGATGACGCCGAGGTCCTCGCGCCCCAGTCGGGAAGCGGGCAGCGACGTCATCTTGCGGACCGCCTCCTCGAGCGTGAGCACCCCCAACTCGCGCACGTAGCGGCCGAGCACCCGGGCGTAGGTGCCGTAGCTGCGTGGATGCGGTGTGCCACCCGCGCTGGGATCCAGCGTCCATCCATCGCTGGCGACCGCCACGTGCGGATGACGCATCACCGTGCGGACGTCGTCCTCGTCCATGCCGAAGATGACCATCTGCACCCGGTCCCGCTCCTGCGCGAGCAGGCGCAACACCGTGTCGATGGGATCCTCGCCCGCATCTGCGGCCACGTCGACGAGCATCCGCCCGCCGGCGTCGGCGTTCGCCCCGGCGGGCACGGCGCTGATCACCACCTGGTCGAGGTCGTAGTCGGAGGCCCCGGCGCGGACCTCGTGGACCAGATCGGCGCGCCGCTCCGGATCGTCGAAGATCGCCAGCATGCCGTCGAGCCCGTCCTCCCGGGCCCAGGCAGGCAGGAGGTTCGACAGGGTCGTGCTGGCCGCGACGTACGGGTACTGGTCCGCGGTGACGTCCAGTCCGTCGCGATGGGCATCGTCGATCATCGCCAGCGTCCGCTCGACCCTGCCCCAGTTCGACCGGCCCATCGCCTTGTGGTGGGACAGTTGCACCGGCGCCCCCGACCGACGTCCGATGTCGAGGGCCTCACGTACGGCGGCCACCGAGTCGTCGCCCTCGCTGCGGATGTGCGACGCGTAGAAGCGGCCGTGTCCGGCCGCGACCTCGGCGAGCGCGACGAGCTCATCGGTCCCGGCGTGCGACCCGGGCGCGTAGACGAGGCCGGTCGACAGGCCGAACGCGCCGGCGCGCAGAGCCCGGTCGACGAGCTGTCGCATCCGGTCGAGCTCATCGGGGGTCGGCGGTCGCCCGGTCATGCCCATGACAGCGATGCGCACCGCGCCGTGACCGACGAGTTGGGCGAGGTTGCACGCCAGCGGCAGGTCGTCGACGTGCGTGAGGTAGGCGTCCGCGTCGTCCCAGTCCCAGGCCAGACCTTCGTCGATGAACGCGTTGAGGTCGCGCAGGTCGTCGACGCGTGCGGCGGTCACGGGGAACGGAGAGAAGCCGCAGTTGCCACCCACCAGAGTGGTGACCCCCTGACGGACCATCGCGGCCGCGCGAGGGTGCACCGGCAACGTGAAGTCCACGTGCGTGTGCAGGTCGATGAAGCCGGGTGCCAACGCCAGGCCGTCCAGATCCACCGTCCGGCCCGCCGGCGCCTCCGCCGCGTCGCGTCCGACGGCGACGATCCGTCGGCCGGCGATGGCAACGTCAGTGCGTCGTGCCATTGATCCGGTGCCGTCGATGACCTGCGCGCCCATCAGTCGGAGATCGTTCACGCGTCACCCTCCACCGTCCGCTCACGCTCGAACCGTGCCGCACGGCGTCGTTCGTACCCACGACGTGACGTGCTGCGACCCGGTCGATGCGGATCCGACCGGAGCGGTGGCGTGGTCGCCGCCAGCGTGCCGCGAGCCGCCTTCATCGTGGGTCACCGCCAGATGCCGGGGACCCGCAGGCGCACCGGCCCGCTGACCGGACCGAAGCCACGCGGTGGATGGTCGTCCGAAGGCGGTGTCACCGCAGGGCTGTCGATCGGTGCGAGCTCCCGGAGCCGACGGATCCTCTCCTGCGCAGTGGGGTGCGTGCGCAGCAGCAGCTGGTCGGGCGAGCCACGGTGCGGCACCATGATCCGCTCCCACAGCCGGCCCTCGTGATCGTAGAGCGTGCGCAGCGCGTCGGCGAGACCCAACGGGTCACCGGTCAGCGTCGCGGCCGCGACGTCGGCGTCGTACTCGCGCGCGCGTGACAGGGCCAGCTGCAACAGCGTCACGACGGTCGGCACCGCCAGCAGCACGAGCGACACCAGCAGCAGCGACGCGAGCGCGGGCCTGGCGCTGCTCGACTCGACCATCATGGTCGCCCCGCTCACCACGAGCATGGCCAGCCCGGCATAGGCGATCGCGTGCGTGAGACGCCCGACCGTGTCGGCGAGCGTCATCATGCGCAGGTCGTCGGAACTGATGTGGCTGACCTCGTGCGCGAGCACGCCGGCCAACTGCCGCCCGTTCAGCGTGCGCAGCAGCCCGTCGGTGACGCCGATGGCCGACGCGTTGCGATCGCCGACGGCGAACGCGTTGAGCATCCGGGACGGGACGTAGTACAGCGCCGGCGGTCGCGGCAGTCCCGCGCGGTCGGCGAGGATCTCGAGCAGGCGGTGCAGGTCCCGCGCGGCGGCAGCAGGCAGCGGGCGCGCGCCGTACATGCGCAGCACCCACGCCGGACGCATCCGCGGGCGCAGCGCCAGCGCTCCGAGACCGAGCGCGAGCACCCAGATCACACCCTGGCGTCCGAAGAGCAGCCACGCGCACAGCGCGAGCGTGCCCACCATGCCCGCCAGCAGCACCACGCCGTGCAGCCGGTTGCGCCGCCGCTGACGGCGGCGGACCTGCGCGATCCGTGGGTCGGTCACCATGTCGTCAGAGCGACCGCGGCAGCCCGAGGACGTGCTCGGCCAGGTACGCCAGGATCAGCTTCGTCGAGATCGGCGCAACCTGGTACAGCCGGGTCTCACGCAGCGTGCGCTCGATGTCGTACTCGGCGTCCAGGCCGTACCCTCCGAAGGTCTGCACGGCCGTGTTCGCGGCCTCCCAGGAGGCGTCCGCCGCCAGCAACCTGGCCATATTGGCCTCGGCGCCGCAGGGTTCGTCCGCGTCGAACAGGCCGGCGGCGCGCTCGACCATGAGCGCGGCAGCCTCGATGTGGGCGTACGCGGAGGCGATGGGGAACGCGATGCCCTGGTTACGCCCGATCGGTCGGCCGAAGACCTCGCGCTCGCGTGCACGTCCGGTCGCGCGGTCGACGAAGAACCGTCCGTCGCCGACGCACTCGGCGGCGGCGAGGATGCGCTCGGCGTTCATGCCGTCGAGGACTTGGCGGAACCCGCTGCCCTCGTCACCGATGAGGTTCTCCGCCGGCACGACGACGTCACGGAAGGCCACCTCGTTGGTGAGGTGGTTCATCACCACGTACTGGTCGCCGCGCCGTTCGGCGAACGTCGTGATGGCCGTCGTGTCGGTGCCGGCGTCCCAGTGTCGGTCATCGCCGCGACGAACGCGTCAGGGTAGGCGCGGTCGGCGTCGAGGTCGCGCCAGTACCGGTCACCAAGACGGCCGCAGACATCCCGGACGCCCCGGCGCAGGTCGTCGTGATCCACGGGCGTCACGACGCGGCGTCGTCCACGGCGGTGTGGTCGGGCTCCGGCCGTGGCCGCTGCGGCCCGTGACCGCGTCGGTACACCATGATCGTCCGCTCGAACGTGATGACGGTCGTGCCGTGCTGGTTGTACCCGGTGGTCGCCACTGTGACGATCCCCACGTCGGGGCGCGACCGCGACGCGCGCGCGGCGGTGACCGTGGACTGCGAGTAGATGGTGTCACCCTCGAACACGGGCGCCGGCAGCCTGACGTCGTCCCAGCCGAGGTTGGCCAGTGCGTGCTGGGACACGTCGGTGACGCTCTGCCCGGTGACCAGCGCGAGGGTGAACGTCGAGTCGACGAGCGGCCGCTCGAACGTGGTCTGCGCGGCGTAGTGGTGGTCGAAGTGGATCGGGTTGGTGTTCTGCGTCAGCAGGGTGAACCACGCGTTGTCGGTCGACGTGATCGTCCGACCCAGCGGGTGCCGGTACGTGTCACCCACCGCAAGATCCTCGAACCAGCGACCCTGCCACCCGTCGATCAGCGCCACGTCGTCTCCCGCGTCGTCTTCCCTGTGAGCGTAGTCACGGCCGGGGCACTCAGTGGCGGCCGGTCAGCGCGGGCGCCGACGGCGGGGCGAGCAGGGCGACCGCTCCGGGCACCAGTTCCAGGTCGAGCGGCAGCGGTCCAACCCGCTCCCCGTCGGCGTAGCCGACCACACCGTCAGCATCGACGCGCACGCGGGTCGCGCGGACCACGCGCACCCGCGGGTCGCGCAGATGCTCCCCGCGGTAGACGCTCGGGAACACCCGGAGGAACGCGGCACGGGACATCGGCTGCACCACGAGCACGTCGAACAGCGCGTCGTCGAGCAACGCGTCCGGCGTGACGCGCATGCCGCCGCCGATCGACGGCCCGTTGGCCACACACACGAGCGCGGCGTCGGTGTCAGTGCGCGTGCCGTCTATCTCCAGCCGGTAGCGGATGCGCCGCAGCCACAGCAGTTCGACCAGCAGCGCCCGCACGTACCGGGACCGTCCCGGCGGCCATCGCAGGTGGTTGGCGCGTTCGTTGACCAGCGCGTCGAAGCCCGCGCTCAAGGCGCCGAGGAACCAGGTCCGGCTGCCGTCAGCCGCGGTGGCGCGGCCGGCGTCGGCGACGGTCGGCCCACGGTCGAGTGCGACGAGCAGCGTGTCGACCGCGCCGTCGGGGTCACCGCGGGGCAGCCCCAGGGCACGGGCTGTGTCGTTGCCCGAACCGGTCGGCACGACACCGAGCGCGACCCCGGTGCGAGGCACGACGTTCACGCCGAGGTGGACCATCCCGTCACCGCCGACGACCACGAGCGCGTCCGGCCGTCCCCGCGGCCCGTCAGCGACCGCCGCCACGGCCATGGCGTGCAACGCCGCCCAGTCGGCGGCACGCAGGAGCTCGACGTGGTGCCCACCCGCGCGGAGCCGGCCAACGATGCGGTCACAGGCCGCGGTCCACCGGCCGGACGCGGCCGCCGGGTTGACCGCCACCACGAGGCGGCGCGGTGGCGTGGTCATGGGCGCATGGTGCCACGCGCCTCGGCGGCCGCGCGACGCCGGCAGGTCGCCTGCGGACGTCGCCCGGACCGTAGACAATGCCCTGACGGCGACGTGCCCGCGTCGCCGCCAGCCGACGGCTCGAGCGAGATGCCATGGGTACCGCGACCGGTCGTGAGCACGCGCAGGGACCACTGCGCCCGCTTCGCGAGCGTCCGTTCCTCGACCTGTGGGTCGCCGCGCTGGTGTCCAACGTCGGGACCTGGATGGGCAATGTGGGCGCCGCCTGGTACATGGCCTCGCTGTCCGACTCCCCGCTGGTCGTGTCGCTGGTCCAGTCGGCGACGTACCTGCCCGTCGCCATGGTCGGCCTGTTCGCCGGTGCCCTGGCCGACGTCGTCGACCGTCGGCGCCTCCTGCTGGCCACACAGACCGGGATGATGGTGTCCGCGGCGCTGCTGGCTGCCGCGACCTTCATGGGTCTGGTGACACCCGCGCTGCTGCTGACGCTGACGTTCCTGTTCGGGCTGGCGTTCGCGTTCAACGGTCCCGCATCGAAGGCGGTCATCGACGACCTGGTGCCGGCTCGGCAGCTGCCCGCGGCGGTCGCGCTCAACGGCGTGGTCGTCAACATCGGCCGTGCGGCGGGGCCGGCGCTGGCCGGCGTGCTGATCGCCGGCGCGGGCCCCGGCGCGGTGTTCGCGGTCAACGCGCTGTCGTTCGTGGGCGCTCTGGTGGTCCTGGCGCGGTGGCGGCGACCGACACCGCAGGCGCCCGATCCCCGGGAGCGGGTCAGCGAGGCCGTGTTCGCGGGTGTCCGGTTCGTGCGCTTCAGCCCGCACATGACCGCCGTGCTGGTGCGCACGGCGGCCTTCATCGCCAGCGGCAGCGCACTGTGGGCGCTGATCCCGATCGTCGCCCGTCAGGAGCTGTCGCTCGAATCGACCGGCTACGGTGCACTGCTCGCGTTCTTCGGCATCGGCACGGTCGGCTGGACCGGCATCCGCGACCGGGTCGAGGAACGCCTGTCGCCCGAGACGCTTGTCTCGTCGGCGACAATCCTGTTCGCGCTGACGATGGCCACCGTGGCGGTGGTGCGGTCGCTCAGCGTGCTGTACCTGGCGATGACCGTGGGGGGCATCGCGTGGATCGCGCTGCTCACCAGCTTCAACGTCGCGACGCAGACGGCGGTCGCGGGTTGGGTGCGGGCCCGCGGGCTCGCGGCCTTCCAGACCGTCTTCATGATCGGCATGGGCGGCGGTGGCGCCATCTGGGGTGCCGTCGCGCAACGGTGGGGCGTCCGCGCGGCACTGCTGTCGGGTGCCGCCGGGGTCGCGCTCGGACTGCTGACCCGTCTGCGCTGGCCGATGGCGGACCTGTCACGCCTGGACCTGTCGATGGTCGGCGATCCCGGCCCGACGCCGGCGGACCTGGGAGACGACCCACCCCGCGGCCAGGTCCTGGTGACCGTCGAGTACACCGTCGACGCCGACGACGCCCAGGAGTTCCTGCGGCTCAGCCAGCAGCTCGAACCGGCGCGGCGGCGGACCGGGGCCACGCGCTGGGAGCTGTTCCAGGACACCGACCGTCCGTCCCGCTTCGTCGAGCAGTTCGTCGTGCGGTCGTGGTCGGCACACCTGCGGCAACACGAGCTGATCTCCGCCACCGACCGCGCGCTCGAGGAACGGGTCTGGCAGCTGCACGCGGGCGACACGCCGCCGCCGACCTGGCACATGCTGCAGGTGGACGGGAGGGCGCCGCTACGCCCTCAACAGCTCAACGCGACGGACGGAGGGAGGGACCGACCGGGATCCGACGACGCGCCCGACGGCTGACGGCCGGTGGGATGCTCAGGAGATGTAGCCGTGGTGACCGCCCGCGCCGACGACGTCGCCGCCGGACCGTGCCCATGCCTGCATGCCACCGTCCAGGTTGACGGCGTCGACGCCCTGACCACGCAGGAACTTCGTAGCTCGCGCGGACCGTGCGCCGGACCGGCACACCGCGACCACCCGGCGATCGGTGGGCACCTCGCCGATGCGCTGCGGAAGCGCGTCGAGTGGCACGTGCAGCGCCTGCGGCGCGTGGCCCGCCTGCCACTCATCAGCGCGCCGCACGTCGAGCAGCATCGCCCCGTCGGCCAACAGCTTCTGGGCCTGCGCGACGTCGACATCGGGGACGCGGTTGAACACAGCCGGCTCCTCTCCGTGATCTGGTCCGCGCCACGGTAGCGCCGCCGTATGTCGATCGCGTCACGTCAGCGCGACGCACCTGACGTGACGTCGCTGACCCGACCTGCCACCCACGACGGCACGAGGGTGGTGAGCGAGCACCAGCTCGGGTCGATGCCGTCCCATCCGGGTCCGACCTCCATGACGGCCAGTGTCGCGGTCGCCATCCGCACCTGCGCGCCGGTCAGCACACCGACGAGCCCCGAGCACCACGGCTCGTGTCCGACGATCAGCACCGTTTCCCGCCTGCCGGCCGTCGTGGCGAGCGCGCTGAAGACTTCGTCGGGGGCCGCGCCGTACAACGCGTCGAGCTCCGTGACATCGGTCTCCCAGCCGCCACCGTCCATGGCGAGCTGCAGCGTCTCCACGGCCCGACGCGCCGTGGAGGTGAGGGCGAGGTCCGGAACACCGGACGCGGCGACCACCTTGCCTACGGCGCGCGCGTCCGCGGCGCCGTCGGGGGTCAGCCGGCGGTCGTGGTCGCGTCGCGCGAACGGTTGTGCCTGCGCGTGGCGCAGCACCTGGAGGGTGGGCATGGGACGTACGGTACCGTCGCGGCGCGAACGGCAGTGACGACACTGTCGTGGCGGGGCGGCCGCGCGGCCGGGCCGCGGCAACGCCGGGAGCGTCCGCCGCCACCTGCCGGGATCAGCCCGATCCGGCGGACGGGATCCGCACGACGTCGACGCTCCCGAACGCACCGATCGTGCGGACCTGCACCGTCGGCGCATCGGCGGGTGCCGCGGCGCCGCAGGGGGCGCAGTCGGTCGATCCGAAGACGACCACGCCGTCGCGTTCGACGGTGACCCCCTCGGGCACACGGATCTCCACCGACCCGAACGCGACGAGCGTCCCGACGCTCGTGTCCCCTGCCTCGAGCTGCGCGGCGGACACCGTCTCGGTGGTCGAGCCGAACGCGGCGCTCGCGACATCGTCGGCGGTGACGGCCCACCCCACGGAGACCGCGAACGCCGCCGCCACCAGGAGCCCGGCGAGCCACCGCCGCGCGCTCGTCCGCCACGCCTGCCCCCGCTCACGGCGAACGGCGGCCGGGTCGGCGGCGCGCAGCGGCACGCGGTCCGCGAAGGATCCTCTGCCGTCCTGGGATGAGAGACGTTCGCTCGCACGCGGATGGCGCACGGTGACATCGCCCATCACCGCGACGCCGTCGACGCGCACGACGGGGGCGTCTGGTGCGACGTCGCCGTCGATCTCGACCGTGCGGCTCCCCATCACCGACAGGCCGCGCAGGTCGACCGCGACGCCCTCCGGGACGACGATCTCGACGTCGCCCATGACCGAGATCGCGTTGATGACCAGCACGTCGCCCTGGAACTCGACGCCCTGCAGATCGATCAGCGCGTCGCCCATCACGGCGAGGGCCGTCGTCGAGTCGGCCGGGCGCCAGCGACCGCGCGTCTCGACCCGCGACATGATCGCGATGGCCGAGCCGCCGGTGCGGGCGGGCTGACCCCGCGGGCGACCAGCGGTGCCGCGCTGTGGGCCGGGGACGGTCGGCAGGTCGGCGAGGGCGGCGTGGAGCTCCCCGCGCGTGCGGGCCGCCAAAACCAACCGCATGCGGTCGCCGAACTCGTCGAACCCTAGGACGTCGTCGGCGAAGGCGGCGTGCAGGCGCGCCTCGGCGGCGTCGCGCTCCGTCGACGTGATCAGGAAGTCGCGGTGGGTCGCACCGGTGGGCGGATGCGACTGAGGTTGCCGTGGTGGCGGCACACCCGTCGACGGGTCGGCGGTCGGCTCGGTGTCGGTGGCAGGGTTCGTCTGCCCGGTTTCCCGCTCGGGTCCGGGCGTCGCTGCGGAGGCCCCACCGCTCACACCAGCGATCATAGGTCGCCAGGGCCCCGGCCGGGAGCAGACCTGCGGTCCGGATGTCTGCCGTCGACGCCGCCGGACCGTTGCAGTCGGACCTACCGCGCCGTCCAGCCACCGTCGACGACCAGCGAGCTGCCGGTCATGAACGCCGCGGCCGGCGAGCACAGGAACACCGCGAGCTCACCGACCTCATCGGGTTCGATCAGGCGCTTGATCGCCGGTTCGGTCAGCATGATCTCCTCGAGCACGCGGTCCTCGCTGATGCCGTGCGTCGCCGCCTGGTCGGTGATCTGGTTCTCGACCAGCGGCGTGCGGACGTATGCGGGGCAGATGCAGTTGGACGTCACGCCGTGCTCGCCGCCCTCCAGCGCGAGCACCTTGGACAGGCCCTCCAGCCCGTGCTTCGCCGAGACGTACGCGGACTTGAACGGCGAGGCGCGCAGCCCGTGCGCGGACGAGATGTTGACGATGCGACCCCAGCCCTGCTCGTACATGTGCGGCACGACCGCCCGCGCCAGGCGGAACGGACCCTCCACCATCAGCGTCCAGATCTGCCGGAACCGGTCCGGAGGGAATTCCTGCACCGGCGCGACATGCTGTATGCCGGCGTTGTTGACGAGGATGTCGACGTCGGTCGGCAGCGTGTCGAACGCGGCCGCGTCGGTGAGATCGGCCGTCACGGCATCGCCGCCGACCTCGTCGGCGACCGCGGCGGCACCGTCCCCGTCGACATCGACGATCGTGACCCGCGCGCCACTGGCGGCGAGCCGGCGGGCGCACGCGCGCCCGATGCCACTGGCAGCGCCTGTCACCAGGGCGCGCCTGTCGGAGAGGTCGACGGTCAGGCTCGGGATGTCCACGCGGACCTCCGTGGGGCGTCGCTGTCACCGCTGACGTTTCCACCGGCGAGCGCACTCTACGCGTCCGACGCCGGTGTCCGATTCCCGCCAACGCCCGCGCACAGACATGCCATCATGACGCCATGACGACCGTCGTGGACCGGACCCTGGAGTTCGACCGCTGCTACCGCGCGCTGGCGAGCCGCGACGCGCGCTTCGACGGCTGGTTCGTGGTCGGCGTGCGGACCACCGGCATCTACTGCCGCCCGAGCTGCCCCGCCATCGTGCCGCGCCGCAGCAACGTGCGGTTCCTGCGCACGGCGGCGGCCGCGCAGCGCGAAGGGTTCCGGGCATGCAAGCGGTGCCGACCTGACGCGTCGCCGGGCTCTCCGGAGTGGAACCTCCGCGGCGACGTCGTCGGCCGGGCGATGCGCATGATCGCCGACGGTGTCGTCGATCGGGAGGGCGTCGGCGGTCTGGCGGGACGGCTCGGCTACAGTCGCAGACAGCTCCAACGCCACCTGGTCGCCGAGGTCGGCGCCGGTCCGCTGGCCGTCGCACGGGCGCACAGGGCGCAGACCGCGCGCCTGCTCGTCGAGTCGACCGACCTGCCGATGAGCCAGGTCGCGTTCGCCGCGGGATTCGGCAGCCTGCGCCAGTTCAACGCCACGGTCCGCGAGGTGTTCGCCACCACGCCACGGGATCTGCGTCAGCGCGCACGCGGGGACCGGTCGGCGGCGCCGGGGTGCGTGACCCTGCACCTGCCGGCGCGTGCGCCGTTCGCCGGCGACCGCGTGCTGGCGTTCCTGGGCGCGCGCGCCGTCCCGGGCGTCGAGCACCACGACGGCACCGCCTTCCACCGCACCCTGCGGCTGCCCCACGGCGCCGGCGTCGCCACGCTCACAGCCGTCCAGACGGGACTGCGCTGTGATCTGAAACTGACCGACCTGCGCGACCTCGGTCCTGCGATCCACCGCTGTCGCCGGCTGGCCGACCTCGACGCCGACGCCCCGGGCATCGCCACGGCGCTGTCGGACGATCCGGTCATCGGCGCCCAGGTTCGCCGGGTCCCCGGTCGACGTGTGCCGGGTGCCGTCGACGGTGTGGAACTGGCCGTCCGCGCCGTCGTTGGTCAGCAGGTCAGCGTCGCCGCGGCACGGCACCTGGCGGCGACGCTCGTGGCCGAGGCCGGGGACGACACCGGTCTGTCGGACCCGCACGTGGGTCGCCACTTCCCCACCGCCGACGCGGTCGCCGACGCCGTCGACGCACTGGGCATGCCCGCCGCCCGACGCGCCACGCTGCGCCGGCTGGTCACCTCCGTCACGCGTGGCGATCTGCGACTCGACCCGGGCGCCGATGCACGCGCCACGGTCGCCGAGCTGTCCGGGCTGCGAGGGATCGGACCTTGGACGACGGGCTACATCGCCATGCGTGCGTTGCACGACCCCGACGCGCATCCCGCGGGCGACGCAGCCGTCCGCCGTGCGCTGCGTGTCCGCGGCGTGGAACCCGACGAGCACGACACCACACTCCAACGGTGGCGTCCCTGGCGGGCGTACGCCGTGATGCACCTGTGGGCACGACCCGACGACGACTGGACCTGCCGTGAGCTACTGGATCACCACTGAGACCCCGGGCGGACCGTTCACGGTCATCGCCGACGACGACGACGCCGTGCTCGCCGCCGGCTGGACACAGGATCGCGCAACGCTGCTGTCACGCATCGCTGGGGACCTGCGCCCGGATGCACCAGTGGCACGATCGGGCCACACCCCCGCCGCGGACGCGGCGCTCGCCTACTGCGACGGCGACCTCGCGGCGCCGGCGGGTGTCGCCGTGCGGCAAACCTCGGGGCCATTCGTGACCGACGCCTGGACCACCCTGCGTGGCGTGGAGGCCGGTGAGGTGGTCACCTACACCGAACTGGCCCGGCGGGCGGGCCGGCCGGCCGCCGTGCGTGCCGCGGCCAGCGCGTGCGCGTCCAACCCCAGCGCACTGTTCGTTCCGTGCCACCGCGTCGTTCGTCGTGATCGCGGCCTCGGTGGCTTCGCGTGGGGGCTGGACGTCAAGCGCTGGCTCCTCGGTCACGAACAGGTGGCGGACCGCGTGGGTGTGTTCGGCGGCTGAGCCGCGCCCGGCCACCCAGCTGCCGTGTCGCCCGCGCGTGCCGGGCGGGCCATGACGGGCTATCGCAGATGTGGGGTGTCATCCGCGCGCACGGCGGCCAGCCACCGGTAGCCGGAACCGGAGATGGTGAACGTCGACGCCCCGTCCAGCGCCTCGTAGTCGCGGTCGCTGAACACGTCGGTCAGGGTGCCGTACCGCCCGGCGTCGGGCACCGCGACCGCACGCTCGTCACGGGCGAGGTTGTGCACGACGATCATCGTGCGCTCCTCCCAGTCGACGCGCGTGACCAGCAGTGCCGGGTCGTCGACGTCGAGCACGGTCGCCGTGCCCCATCCCAGTTCGGGCGACTCCCTGCGGATGCGCAGCGCGCGCTCCATCCAGTTGAGCAGCGATCGACGGTTCCGGCGCTGATCCAGCACGTTGCGCTCGGCTGGGGTGAACCCGTCCGCCGACACCATCGGGCGGACCAGATCGTCGGGTGCCGCCGTCGAGAAGCCGCCCGACGCGTCACCGGACCACTGCATCGGCGTGCGCACGGCCATCCGGCCCTCCAGCGACAGTTCGTCGCCCATGCCGATCTCCTGGCCGTACCAGAGCACGGGTGCACCGGGCAACGTCAGCAGCAGGCTGTACATCAACCGCATGCGCTCCTCGTCGGCATCGAGCATCGGGGGCATGCGACGACGGATGCCGCGGTCGAAGATCCGCACGTCGTGGTCGAGGGCGTAGGCGTCCATGACCACCTCCCGCTCCTCGTCGGGCAGGCGCGACAGGTTCAGCTCGTCGTGGTTGCGGATGAAGTTGAACCACTGGCACAGATCGGGCGGCTTCGGCGTGTCACGGATGTGGCGGGCGAGCACCGTCGCGTCCTCGTCGCACAACGCGAGGAACAGCGCGCCCGACAGGATGAAGTTGAACAGCCCGGTCATCTCGTCGCCGGTGTCGCCGAAGAACGCCTCACGGTCGCCGGGGTCGAGGTTGACCTCACCGAGCATGATGGCATCTCCACGACGGCGGTCGAGGTAGCGCCGCATGTCGTGCAGCAGGACGTGCGGATCCCCGGGCATCTCCTCCTCGATGGCCGTCTCCTCGATCAGGTACGGCACGGCATCGACGCGGAAGCCCGACACGCCGAGTTGCAGCCAGAAGCCCATGATGCGGTGGATCTCGTCGATGACCTCGGGATTGCCGACGTTGAGGTCGGGCTGCTCGGCGTAGAACCGGTGCAGGTAGTACATCTGCGCCTGGTCGTCCCACTCCCAGTTCGAGTCCTCCACGTCGGGGAAGATGACGTCCCGTTCGTCGTCGGGACGCTCCTCGAGCCACACGTACCAGTCGCGGTACGGCGAGTCGGGGTCGCTGCGGGCGGACTGGAACCACGGGTGCTCGTGCGACGTGTGGTTGACGACCAGGTCGGTGATCACCCGGATCCCGCGCTCGCGTGCGGCGTGCAGGAACTCGACGAAGTCACCCAGCGTCCCCAGCCGCGGATCGACGTTGTAGAAATCGGTGATGTCGTAGCCGTCGTCGCGGTTCGGGCTGGGGTAGAAGGGCATCAGCCACACGCAGGTGACGCCGAGGCCGGCAAGGTAGTCGACGCGCTCGGTCAGGCCCCGGAAGTCGCCGACCCCGTCCCCGTCGCCGTCCATGTATGTCTCGACGTCGAGGCAGTACACGATCGCGTTCTTCCACCAGACGTCGCTGATCGCGCTGCTGACCATCGTCGCTCCTCCCATCGTCGTCCCGGCGGTTCGTGCGTTTCGACCTTGCCCCGCAGGGCATCTGACACGCCGGACGCGCCCAAGGAGCCTGCACCATGTCGGATCTTCACACACGAATGATCATCTTCGGCGCGGCCGGGGACCTGACAGCGCGCCTGCTGCTGCCGGCGATCGCGCACCTTCGCGCCGAGGACGCCCTGCCGGACGACCTGCGCATCATCGGCGTCGACCGGCGCGACTGGGACGACGCCGGGTTCCGTGAGCACGCCGGCAATGCACTCGACGAGCATGCCGATGAGGACGACGACGTCCGCGCATGGGTGACCGATCACCTCGCGTACGCCATCGCCGACGTGACCGACAGCGACGCGGTCGCGGCGGCCATCGGCGAGATCGACGGGCCGTTCGTCGCGTACGTCGCGCTGCCCCCGCCGCTGTTCGGGGCGACCCTCGAGGCGTTGGCCACCGCCGGTGTGCCCGATGGCAGCCTGATCGCGATCGAGAAGCCGTTCGGGACCGACCTGGCGTCGGCCCGCGAGCTCAACACCCTGCTCGCCAGGCGCTTCGGCGACGTCACGATCTTCCGCAACGACCACTTCCTGCACTCGCAGACCGTGCAGAACATCGCCGGCATCCGCTTCGCCAACCGCCTGTTCGCGCCGCTGTGGGAAGCCGGCCACATTGCGGGCGTCGAGATCACGTGGGACGAGACGCTGACACTGGAGGGACGTGCCGGCTACTACGACGGGGCCGGCGCGCTGCGCGACATGCTGGCCAACCACCTGCTGCAGATCCTGTGTCTGCTGGCCATGGAGCCCCCGCCGTCGTTCGACGACCGCGACCTGCGGGACGCCAGGTTCGGCGTGCTACGGGCGATCCCGACGCCCGACGAGGCATGGATCCGCGAGCACACGGTCCGGGCCCGCTACACGGCGGGCACGATCGGCGACCGCCAGGTGCCCGACTACACCGCCGAGGACGGCGTCGACCCGGCTCGCGGCACCGAAACGCTCGCACAGATCACCCTGCCGGTGCGCAACTGGCGCTGGACCGACGTGCCGTTCACGCTGCGTTCCGGCAAGGCGCAGGGCACGAAGCGCGCCGAGGCGGTCATCCACCTGCGGCAGGTCCCCCACGCGGTGTTCGCCGACGTAGAGGACTGCACGCCGAACATCGTGCGCATCGGACTCGACCCGCCCGCTCTCGAGGCGCACCTCAACATCAACGATGAGGGTGACCTGATCGGACTCGAGCCCGTCACGCTGGACACCGCGCTGCCCGAGCCGCCGCGCCCGGCCTATGCCAGCCTGATCCTCGACGTCCTGCGCGGTGATCCGACGCTGGCTGTGCGCGGTGACGAGGCGGAGGAGGCGTGGCGGATCATGCAACCTGTCGCCGACGCGTGGGCCGACGACGTCGTGCCCATGCGCACGTACGAGGCGGGCACCAACCCCGAGTGGTGACGCGGGTGCCGGCGATCAGCCGGACCCGTACCCCCGTCCTCGGCGCCGCCGGTAGCCGACCGGCAGGGGCCGTTGCGGGCGCTGCCCCAGGATCAGGGTGAAGACGATGCCCGCGACGAAGCCGGCGACGTGCGCGAGGTAGGCGATGTCGGCGCCGGCCTGCCCCGCAACCCGGTCGGTGAAGATCTGCAGCACGAACCAGATGCCCAGCACCACGACCGCAGGCAGCGGCAGGATGAAGAACGGTGGGATCAACACCCGCACCAGTGCCGTCGGGTACATGACCAGGTAGGCGCCGAGGACACCGGCGATCGCCCCGGATGCCCCCACGAGCGTCATGGTCGACGTCGGATTGGCAGCGGCGAACATCACGGTCGCGACGACACCACACGCCAGGTAGAAGACAAGGAACTCGGCGCGTCCCAGCCGGTCCTCCACGTTGTCTCCGAACACCAGCAGGTACAGCATGTTGCCGAGCAGGTGCCACCAGCCACCGTGCAGGAACATCGCGACCAGCACCGACCCTGCGACGCTCTTGTCGGACATCGCCTCGAGCCCGCACCGGGGATCGACGGCCGTGTCGAGCTCGCGCTGGTCGAGGGGATGGCGTTCGATGATCTCATCGGGCACCGCGCCCCACCGGGCGTAGAACGCGCTCTGCTCGCAGACGTCGCCACCCCACGGCTGCCACAGGACGAACACGCAGACGTTGAGCGCGATGAGCACCAGCGTGACCACGCCCCGGCGACGCGTCGGGTTGAAGTCGCCCAGTGGGATGGCCATCACGAAAGTGTGCCGCGGCGCTACGCTACGCGTCGGCGTCGCCGCCATGCGCCCGTAGCTCAGGGGACAGAGCAAGCGGCTTCTATCCGCAAGGTCGGGGGTTCGAATCCTCCCGGGCGCGCAGGTCGGTGTTATCGTGGCGTGCTGCAACACCACCCATGGTGACCGTAGCTCAGTCGGTTAGAGCGCCGCGTTGTGGTCGCGGAGGTCGCGGGTTCAATTCCCGTCGGTCACCCCATCCCGGCATCCTCACCCGCCGCCGTAGCACGAGAACGCGACCGACGTGGCGAAGTCGGTGGGGTCGTCGGCGTCGACCGCCTGCCGAGCCACCCACAGCGCGGCGGCAGGTGAGCGTTGTTCAGCCAGGCAGCGGTGCAACTCGACCATCAACCGGCGGGTCGACAGGTCTGGCACCGACACACCGGCCGCGACCAGCGCACCTGTACCGCCGGCCAGCGCCGTCGCCACCACGCCTTCCAGCTCGGCCCCCGCCAACGTGCCGGGACGACCGAGATCGCAGGCCGCCAGGATCCAATGGTGCGCCGGGGCCTCCATCTGATCGAGGTCGTGCAGCGTCAGCGAGCCATCGCTGAGCACCAGCGAGGAGAATGTGGGGCTGTCCGCGCGGAGGGTCCCGTGCGCCGCGACATGCACCAGCCGTGCCCCGCTGGCAGCGCGGCGCACCTGCGCACACGATGCGTCCGGATCGGCCAGCACATGCGCTCGCCCATGTATGCCCGCCAACTCGTCGACCTCCGCCGTCCCGTGCTCGACGTCGGGGCCGGCGACGAGGACCACCCGGTCGCCGGCAGGCTCCCGTCGCGTGCTGCGCCGCCAGGCGGTGGCGGACGGCGCCACGCACAGCGGTTGGTCCGCCAGCGGACCGAGCATCCCCCAGGGGACGGCCATGAGCTGGTTCTGCGCGACCACGACCACCTCGCCGATACCCGGCACCAGGTCGGAGAACGGATCGACGAGCTGGGCACGCAACCGATCGAGTGAGTCGTCCGCGCTCGCAAACGCCGCGCGGACGGCGCCGGCGGATCGCGGCTGCGCGAGCCGGCGCAGCGCGAACGCGAGGTGCTGACCCGCCGTCCGGACCTCGTGGAGGTCGCCGAGCATCCTGCACCGGAAGCCGTGATCTGTGACCGCGACCGCATGGATCTGCCCGTCGATGACGCCGTACTGCAACAGCAGCCGATCGTCGAGGTCGGCCCGCAGCTCGCGCATGGATCGAACCGACGGCGCCGTCAGATCGTCCGGGCCACCCTTCAGCGTCCAGCTCGCGCTGCGGATGCGACGTTCGGCCGCACGGACGCGACGCAGCACGTCTGCACGATCGGACGCAGCATCCGGTGGCAGGTCCAGCAGCGCACGTTCGTCGGCGCGCCGCATCGCGAGCAGCTCCTGGAGGCGTTCGTCCGAGGGCGTGCGCCCTCCGACGAAGGCCGTCGCGTGCCCGCGCTCGATCCAGTTCCAGATCTGCTCCCCACGACCGGAGCGCAGCGCGCAGCGCAACCCGATCTCGGCCAGGACACGGCCGTGCGCCGCCGCGCGCGTGCGCAACTCGACCGACGCAAACGTGGCCTGGTAGTTGGCGAGCTCGTCGAGACCGCGCCGGCACACCTGCCCTATGCGTCGCGCATCAGCCGTGATCTCCGCGCTCCGCGCCGCCGCGTGGTACCCCTGCAGCCGCAGGACCGCGGTACCACGCCCGGCCATCCGTGCCGCGCGATCGAAGGCCGCGACCGCGGCCGTGTCGTTACCGCGGGCAGCAGCGACCTCCCCGTACAGGTGCGCGGCCTCGACGCGACCGCGCCCGTTGCCGATCTCGGCCATCTCTTGTTCGAGCCGGCGGAGGTTCCGCAGGATGGCGGCGTCGCCTCCGCCGGATGCGACCTGTGCCGACAGCCGCAGCAGCGACGCCGCGGCGCGCCAGCCGACGCGGCGTTG